>DASYWW010000023.1 GCA_035935655.1 Candidatus Bathyarchaeia archaeon | reverse complement strand
GACCTTTTTGTTGATTATCTCGTCTTCGTTGGCGTGGATGTCTAGAATCGGAACTGTAATCTTGACCACATCCTCTGTGATTGGGGGCTCGCCGTAGAAACTGATTGCGGACCTCAGGTGCGGGCTTCTGACGGCGCATTTGAGAGAAAGGCCTCCCCCCATGCAGAACCCGAGCGTTGTCACCGCGTCGAACTTGGAGTGGGCTCGTTCGACTGCGGTCAGTGCATCCTCAAGCAGCTGCTCCCTGAATGCAGAATCATAGAGGGTTGCTGCCACCTCTTTGATTTCATGACTGACGCCTTTTTTGTTGAGCGCTTCCGCGACCTTCGCCTTGTCCCGCCTCTCCTCCAATGAAAGCTCCCAGATACCTTCCATGGCCTTCTGGATGTTGTCAGGCGTCAGAATCCTTTCGTGGCCCCTGAACAGGTTGGGCGCTACAGCTGCAAACCCCAGTTTACCGACACGTTTGCAGACGTCCTCGGTGTGTTCGACAAGGCCCCACACTTCATGAAATACGACAACGCACCCTTTGGCTCCCTTCGGAATGACAGAGAACTCAGTCTCGAGCTGTTTTGCCACTAGGCTCCGGTTTCCAGAGCCCACGTTTAAATCGAATGCGGGCTCGGGTTCTCAAGACAGGATGAAGGTCTCTCTGATTTGGGCCAGTCCGAGGCCAGAAAAGACCATCGCGGTCGCAATGAGGAGGTGCTACAGCACCAAGCCCATCGAGGAAATCGAATCGGAACTAGAACAGAAGGGAGCCGAGTATTGGAAATACCTCCTAGGCAAGGCCATGCAGGACAAGTCGCTCGACGTCCTCGAGCACTTCACGATGACCCTGCTTGTCGAGGGAGCTGGGGAAGTAGAAGTGGGCAATCTTGCGCGCGTCTTTCCCTACCTCCGCGCGACCAGGCTGAAGGATTCCGACTGGCTGCTTTCACTTAACTCGAGGACCTTGGTCGAACTCTGGAGGGACCCTCGCGGCAAGGGATTCGCCCAGCTCGTTGTGTCGGAACTTGAGAGCAGGAACGTTTGTCCAATTTTCACTGAGTTGGCTTTCGGAGAGAGGGTTCGTGCGAGTTAAACTTCTGTACAACACGGACTTGGACGCGCTTAAGCAAGTCTTAGTTCAGAAAGGCGTCGTATTTGACCCCGAGGCCC
This sequence comes from Candidatus Bathyarchaeia archaeon, assembly GCA_035935655.1. Classification (NCBI taxonomy): domain Archaea; kingdom Thermoproteati; phylum Candidatus Bathyarchaeota; class Bathyarchaeia (SeqCode); species Bathyarchaeia archaeon. The sequence goes on along the minus strand of DASYWW010000023.1, from coordinate 585 downwards.
TGATGGACCACGTGGTCTACATGTTCGAAATCGAAGATTGCAGCAGGGTGACGACTCACCAGCTTGTCCGCCACCGAGCGGTTTCCTATGACCAAGAATCACAGCGTTTCTCCGCTGCAACGAGGGAAGGGGTCGTGACCCCCGCCAGCATCCAAACCAACCAGGCCGCCTACAAGGCCTACGACGAAGCGCTCAAGACAGTCTATTCTGCCTACGAGAAAATGGTGGCTGCGGGAATCCCCAAGGAGGACGCCAGGTACATCCTGCCCAGCGCCATCAAGACGAAGCTGGTCATGACCCTCAGCGCGCGGAACCTGATGCATTTGGTCTGGCAGAGGACCGCCCTCCAGGCACAGTGGGAGATCAGGGAGCTCGCCTCGACGCTTCACAGTCTTGCTCGCGAAGCAACCCCTGAGCTCTGGACTAAAATCATCGAGAGATAGCGCTTGGTAAAGGCCTTCGGCACGGCCGGCGTCAGAGGGATCTTCAACCGGACCCAGACCCCGGAACAGGTCTACAGGCTCGCCGAAACGATTGCCTTCGCCTCCGGGAAAGGAAAGTATGGGATCGGATGGGATGGGAGGA
>DASYWW010000022.1 GCA_035935655.1 Candidatus Bathyarchaeia archaeon | reverse complement strand
AAGAACGTCCAGGTCCCCATGGAAGTTTTCAGGATCGTCCTCCCCTGGGAGAAGGAGGCGATAAGCGGCGAAGCGAAGAAGGTCATCCCCCTAGTGGACAGGGTCACCGAACTCGACTGGCTCAAGACGACCGTCGAGAGGGCAGCGGTCAAAGGGGAAGGGAACCTTGTCCTGGTCGCGGGGGAGGCAGGCGTCGGCAAGACACGGCTGGCGGAGGAACTGCTCGGCTATTCCCGCGGCATGCACATCACCACGCTCCACGGAAGGTGCTCCAGGCGAGAAGGGAAGATCCCCTACGCGCCCTGGATAGAGCAGATCAGGGAATATTTGCGGAGCAGCCCACAGCAACTCCAGTACAAGGTGATCGGCAACTATGGGGCCGAGGTCGCGAAGCTCGTCCCGGAGATGACCACGTCCCTGGGCCCTGTAAACTCCATCAGCGTCGGCTCTGTAGACCAGGACCGCCTCAGGTTCATAGACGGCATATCCCAGCTGGTGGTCAACATCTCCAAGGAGGGCCCGGTCCTCCTGGTCATCGACGACATGAACTGGGCTGACGCCGGCTCCCTGGACCTCCTCAAGGCGGTAGCAAGGCAGACCGCGAGCCACCGGATAATGTTGCTCGGCATCTACAGGGACGTCGAAGTCGAGGAAGACTCGGAGCTCTTCGAGTTCCTCTACGAGGTGAAGAGGGAGAAACTGGGGGAGTCGCTGGGCCTGAAGGGGTTCGGGCCTGAAGACACTGCGCTGATGATCGGAGAGATACTTGGCCAGAAGTCGGTGGACGCCGAGTTCAGGGACCTCGTGTTCTCCAAGACGGGAGGCAACCCGTTCTTCATCGAGGAGCTGGTCAGGTCCTTGGTCGAGCAGGGGGTCCTCTTCCGCACGGCGACGGGCTGGGACAGGAAGCCGATATCCGAGATTGAAATCCCAAGCGGAGTCAGAACGGTCATTAAACAGAGGCTCAGCAATCTCGACGAGGAGAGCCTTACGGTCCTCTCGGTGGCATCGGTGACGAGCTCGGAGTCGAAGGAGTTCTCGTTCGCGCTTCTGAAGGCGGTGACAGGGATGGAGGAGGAGCGGCTGGTCGACGTGATGGACCGGATACTCAAGACCCGGCTGATAAGGGAGACAAAGATGGCCGGGGGGCGACCGGGGTTCACCTTCACCGACACGAGGATACGCGACGCCATCTATGATGAGATGACTGTCCTGAGGCGGAGCAGGTACCACCTCAAGGCGGCGCATGGTATCGAAGAGATTTACAAGAACAGACTGGAGGATGTCTACGGCGTACTGGTCTTTCACTATCTGAAAGGCAACGACCCGGTCAAGTGCCTCGACTACGCGTTGAAGGCCGCCGACAGGGCCTCGGGAGTCTACGCCCACGGAGAGGCAATCAACTATCTGAGAATCGCGTTGGAGGCCCTCGAAGACTCCCCCGATGTTTCGATGCGGAGCAGGGTCCTTGAGAAGCTAGGGGAGGCGAGCAGGTACGCCGGCCGCCCGGACTACGCCAAGCATCTGGACGAGGCGGCCCGGCTTGCTGTAAAGGCGGGCGAGAAGGAGCGGGCGGCCGTGATCTACAGGAAATTGGCGTTCTGGGTCTTTGACATGAATAGGGAGAACGTCAGCGCTCCCACCCAGTACTTCGATAAGGCCAAGGCCCTCCTGGCAGACGCGGGAGAAACGGCGGAGGTGGCGTATTTTGACCACGCCCTGGCGAGGTTCTATTTCATAATCGGGAAGCTCTCCGAATCGCAGGAGCTTGCTACGAAGTCGCGTGCCCTTGCCGAGAAGCTGAAACTCCCCGAGGTCGAGGCCCACTCCCTCCTTACGCTGGCCATACTTGCGCCTGCCTCAGAGCGGGAGGCTAAGTTCCGAAACATGCGGAGGGCCCTGCAGATAGGTCTGGAGCACAACTATTACGACGTCATAATCAGATCGTACAACAATCTGACGGTGGACAGCCAGAACATTCAGGACACCCTGAAGTATTCCAACGATGCGCTTTCCTACTTCGAGAAAATCGGCTACAAGCCGTACATAGAGTACGCCAAACTGCTAGTTGGCGACTCCAGTGGGATTAATGGGGACGTGGAGCGGGCGAAACAAATCTTCCAGGAATTCCTTTCAGACCCATCGGCAAGTCAGAGTAACAGAAGAGCGGCTTTGTCCAGCATGGGAGAGCTCTTGCTGTATCAGGGACGCTTCAAAGAATCAGAAGAATACCTCCTCAGATATCAGGGGATACTCGAAGGTGGCCAGGACTTCCAAGAGTTTCTCAGGGCCTATAGCGACCTCGGGGTCCTCTATCTGGAGTCTGGGGACTTTGGGAAGGCGAAGGAGAACCTGAACGCGTTCATGAAGAACGCCCATGAAAAGGACCTCTTCAAGACATTCACCTATGCTGGATACATTTCGGGGGCCCTCTGGTATGGCGAGATGGCATCGGTAAAGCTTGGAGAGATGGAGGCGGCTCGGCAGACGTTACGTGAAGCAAAAGAACTTTCTGCGACAGTCCCTTCAGACCAGGTTGTGGGGTTGGCCAGCGCAACCGAAGGCGCAATGCTGTTGGCCGAGAAGAAGTTTCCTGAGGCAGAAGCCGCCTACGAGAAGGCAGTTGAACATGCGAGAAAGGCGAATCCTGTTTTCTATACCGCGAGGATGCTAATGGAGTATGGCACGGCCTGTCTGGGGAACGGACATCCTGATAAGGCGAAGAAGGCCTTTGCCGAGGCTCTCGAAATATTTACCCGCATGAAATCAGACCCCTACGTTGAAAGGATGAAGTCTGCCGCGGCGGCCATTCCTGTGACCTGAGTGCTTGGGAAGGGTCATGCTTCAACCTGCAACCTTATGGTACCAATCGTTTTATAGCAAATGTCACTGTACAGTATGCGATGCCGACCCGGACCAAGGGGCATGCCGTAGCCGTCAGCACAGAATCCGGGGCCTATCTTCTCACGGCGGAAGAGGGAGCCAAGAAATGGCGAAAGTCCGGACCGATGCTCAAGGGAGAGAGCGTCAACTCGATGACTTACGATTCAAAGCAGGGCCGACTGTATGCAGCGACCCACACCGAAGGCGTCTTCGTCTCTGACAACCTGGGGAAGAAGTGGACGCCGGCAAACAAGGGCCTGCATGTGAAGAAGGTATGGACAATCGAGCTCGACCCCAAAAAGCGAGGTACGCTCTACGCTGGAACGCAGTATGGTCATCTTTTCAGGTCAGATAGCGGAGGCGATTCCTGGGAGGAGGTCGGGGGCCTGTTCACCGCCCCGGGCAGGAAGGATTGGGGGGTCGATTGGGGTTTCGGCACGACGGGCCTCTGCATCCACACCATCAGGGTGGACCCGAGAAACCGTAAGCGGATCTTCATCGTGGCGTCTGGGAACGGCCCCTACAGGAGCGATGATGGAGGGGCCACATGGAAGCGCCTTCAAGATGGGGTCATGGATGGATGCCCAATCGGCGCAGGCGAAAACGCGCCAGCGATACCAAAGCCCGACAGGGAGGCAAAGATGGAGGAACATCTCAAACAGGTACATGCCTGCACCCACAAGCTCGAACTCTCGAAGGTCGACCCGGAAGTCGCGTTTCAGCAGAACCACTGTGGAGTCTTTCTTTCTCGGGACGCCGGCGACCATTGGAAGGACGTGAGCCCCCAGCCCAAGGCCAGACATGGGTTCCCGATGGTCATCGTAGAGAATGGTCGAAGGAGGGCGTACACGGTCCCGGCTTACCAGGGTCCAGAGAACGGAGGCTGCACGAAGCACAACTCCTGCATAAGGGGACAGCTCGCGGTCCTCAGGACTGATGATGATGGGAAGGGCTGGAAGAAGCTCACTTCTGGCCTCCCGAGCGGCGTTCACACCTGTGTGCTCAGGGACGCGATGGCTTCAGGGGCTCGCGGTGTGTATTTCGGAACTACGACTGGCGAAGTGTATGCCAGTGAAGACAGAGGAGATTCTTGGAATAGGATGCTTGAGGGGGTAGACAGAATCCAGGGCGTCTCCTCGTTCCCGATCTCTTGATCTCGTTGGAGCTCCGGTTGTGGATTGTTTTTGATCGTGAGTTGGCAGGAGATCAATTCCTGATTGGGCCCTAGGTAACCCTTAGGAGATCCGGCTAAGGACCGACCTGCTTTCGGGGGGCCCTTAGAATTGACTTTGCGAAGGTTCTAACCCCTGGGGATCTTTCGAATAACGTCGATCCTAAGAGTTGCCTCTGTCTCTTCGTCATCCTCATAATCGGGGTCTTGCTCCATTTCGTCGATGATTACTATCACGACATTCTCATCGTATTTTGATGTCCAAGAGTAATCGTAATTGGTCGTCCTAGGCGACTCCCAGTAATTATCATTGCCTTCAACATCGGGGTCGAAAGAATCAAAATCGTCTTCACTCATTATTTGGACCGAAACTGGATCTTCCGATTCTACATGAATTTTGATCGTGTCACCCTTGTTTAGTTCTGCGCGAAAATCTTGAAAATCTTCAAAGTGAATATGCCCGTCACTTATTGATTCGACTTCAGGTCTTAATTGTCGATTGCTTGTCTTTTCCCTTTTTCGATGAAACTCCTCTTGTGAAACGGTCTGTGGACTGGAAAAGATCACTGTATCAGCCTTATTTATGACTGGTGAATTATTGGGATTTGTCTGGTTTGTCTGAATATTCCTGCTTCCAGATTGGGTAGCCTTGATGCTTTTGTTCTCACCCTGAATTCGGTTGTAAGTGATCCTTACTTCAAATGCTCCAACTGCTGATAACCCAATACCTAGGAGGGCGGATGCCCAGCCGTTGGGAAGACTCGACAGGCCACTCACAAGTACTATCAGACCAATGACGAAGAGAAGGACGTAACCGAGCATCTTGTTTTCATCAACTTCTCTGGGCAAATCCGAGAGTTCGTTGTATGATGTTCTACTATATTACTTATTTCTGAACTCGTAGTCGAAATGGCTATGATACATGCAAGACCAGGTGCCTTAACGACTACGTAACAGGTAAGGAAACAACCTGTACGGAAGCTGATCACTAAGAAAAGTTGGAGCTTTGTTTGCGGGATCGATTTTGCCTTTCACCATGTTAATGAATATTTGAAGGAACCCACTCAGAAACAAGAACAGGCCTATCGCTCCTAGCCCAAGTTCTGTATTGAACCATAAGCGAGTGACTAAGGAAGCAGTTGATTCAGGAATAGCGTAGTATTGAGGGACGAATATGTTCCACATCATTAGGAATCCGCCGCCAAAGAATCGTAACGGAGGACTCTGGAATGAGAGTTGGCGCCCAGTGAAGTTGGGATTGTTGACTCCAAGTGTTCCAATCCCAAGAGAAAAAGCTGCCCCGATCTCGAACAGGATTAAGGTGAAGGAACCCGTGGCGAGAGCCTGTGTGTCAGTATACATTCCTAATATCTCCCACATGAAGAACAAACCTGCATAAGCAGGCGTGAGGACAGCGATAATCAAAATCTTCCTTCGCTTTCGTCCGAGGTAGGCGAGTAGTCGATTCATATCTTGTGTTCGCGTTGGTCCTGGCCATATTTATGCAGTGTGCGGCAATCCGCCAATTCACGCGTAGTTGCTCAGGGTCAACCCTCGCAAGGATGGGGTATTTTCTGGGCCAGAGTGGTCGTTATCAAAGCCCAAAGATTAGTTGCGCATGCGAAGATCCAAAAACCTCCCGATTGTTGCTATCGGAAATAGAACATACTTTTTCGATCTGAGGCTAAGACAAGTCAGAAGGACATCGAATCCGAATGATTTCTTGGAACTTTCGATTGGAGATTGTTTAGCCATCGTGTATCAACTCAAGCACGGAGTTTATGAATTCGAGGGTGAAGACTTTGGGATGTGAAGGACTCTGTTACGGAAGTCGAGCAGCTAAAATTGATGGTAAAGAAATTCTCCGATGATAGAGACTGGGACAAATACCACAACGCAAAGGATCTGGCCATCGGAGTTGTGACGGAGAGTTCAGAATTGTTGCAGCGCTTTAGGTTCAAGTCAGACAAAGAGATCGATTCGTTGCTGAAATCTCCAAAAGCCAGGCTTGCAATCGGCGAGGAGATAGCTGATACGCTATACTTCCTTCTCAGATTGGCCCAACGTTATGACTTCGACCTTTCCACTGAACTGCAGAAGAAGATCGAGAAGAACGAAACTAGGTACCCAATAAAAACCGCAAAAGGATCAAATAAGAAATATGATGAGTTGACCGCTTGAAGCTCTATTCTGGAACTACCCATGAATTCGTTCGGGACATTCTTGAGAACAAACTCACTGATGAACTAAGGAGAGCGTACGAGGATTACTTCTATAGGGTAGCAAACCCTTCAGAAGTCGCTTCGTGGACAAACTCGCTACAATTTGTCAAGAATCTCGTTGAGCTGGCATCTCTGAATGACAACCAGATTATTGTCGAATACATTCCTCCATACTCGAGCATGAGAATCGATTGTATGCTCTTCGGCCGGGGAAGCAACCAAGCAGACAATGTCGTTTTGATTGAGCTCAAACAGTGGACGAAGGTAACGGAATCTGAAATACAAGATAATGTTGTGACGTTTGTTGGAGGTGCCGATCGATCTGAAGCTCATCCGTCTTTCCAAGCCAAAGGATATGATGGGTATTTGCGAGACTATCTACGGGTCTTTGAGGATAACCCACCGCTAAACCTCACCTCCGTGGCCTACTGCCACAATTACTCTAAGACTTCCGATGTACTCTTCGGCCCCAATTTTCAGGACATTTTGGAGAGATACCCTTTGTTCGCGAAAGAAGACGTGACGAAGCTAGCCGAACTGTTGAAATTCAAATTAGCCTCTGGGCACGGACTTGAGGTCTTCAATCGGTTCACTAACAGTTCGGTGGGACCTTCAAAGAAGCTCCTTGAACATGCGAGAAGGATGATAGAAGGCCAGAACGCATTTCACCTAGTGGAAGACCAAATAACGGCGTACAACACAATAATCGACAGAGCGAAGAAATCTGCACGACTTGGGAAGAAGACCGTCATAGTTGTCCAGGGCGGACCAGGGACGGGCAAGTCTCTAATTGCACTAAATGCGGTGGCAGAATTGGGGTCGAAAGGCATCAAAGTCTTTCACGCAACAGGATCAGCGGCCTTTACCAGCACCCTTCGTAAGATCCTTGGCCAACGGGCGGGAACCCTCTTCAAGTACTTCAACAGCTTCTCCAACACAGGAGAGAACGAAATCGACGTCTTAGTATGCGATGAAGCCCATAGAATACGGAGAACAAGTAATGACAGATACACGAAGAGAGATGAACGGTCAGAGAAACCGCAAGTCGATGAGCTCATCGGCAGCGCAAAACTCTCGGTCTTCTTTATTGATAATTATCAAGTTGTAAGACCATTTGAAATCGGAAGTACACAGCTAATCAAAGACACCGCCAGGAAGTTTGGAGCTGATTTCTATGAGTTCGAGTTGAAGACCCAGTTCCGTTGCAGCGGTTCGGATGGGTATCTCAACTGGTTGGATAATACCTTGGGTGTCCGTGAAACGCCAAACAAAATGCTAACGCCGAGTGAGAAGATGGATTTCCGGATTTTTGACAACCCCCTTTCGCTCTACGAAGCGATTCGGGCGAAGAATGACGAGAAGCCCAACTCTGCACGAATGGTAGCGGGCTTCTGTTGGCCTTGGAGCGACCCCAATCCTGATGGCACTCTCAAAGAGGACGTCGTGATTGGGGAATTCAGAATGACTTGGGAAGCCAAGAATGAGGCGAGCCGTGTCGCCCCAGGAATCCCAAGAGCAAAATTTTGGGCCTTCGACCCGAATGGGGTGGATCAGATGGGAAGCATCTACACGATTCAAGGCTTTGAGTTTGATTATGTCGGAGTCGTCTTCGGAAAAGACTTATTGTTTGATTCCGCCCGAAGGATATGGGTAGGAGAGCCTAAGAACTCTGCAGATGGCTCCGTAAAAAGGGACAAAGAGAACTTCCTCCTCTACGTCAGAAATGCATACAGAGTGTTGATGACCAGAGGGATGCTTGGCTGTTACGTGTGCTTTATGGACAAGAATACGGAGGATTATTTCAGGTCCCGAATCGACCAAGGCTTGCTCCATCGAGGGCCATCAGCTTTGCAAAAGTAAGGAACGCAATTGGCAACTCGATTGGGATAGGGATGAGTTGTGCAGACTCTTGAGTCGGCGTCAATATCCTCAGCGATAGTTTGGCGAATTCTTTGGCCCGTTTCATAATTTAGGGCTAGTAACTGGACTTCCGCAGCACTGGCAAAACATAGGTATCAAACGCAATCGAAGACGGATCAAGCCGAATTGAACAGACAAGAAGGCCAAACGGCTCGTAAAGCTACGCAGTTGAAGCCCCAAAGATTTTCAAAGCTGTTTCTCCCTTCTCAGTCAGGAACACATCACTCCTTCTTCCGCTCGATTCAACTACAATGAAGTTCCATTCTCTCTCCATCGGATTGAGTATCGCACGCAGCTGGCTGTGTTTCGCAGACGCGCTCAAGGATATCTTCGTCTCGTCTCTCAGCCCGATGATCCTGGCCGACTCCAACTCCTCGATGAGCTTTGCCTTCCTCATCTTCCCCGAGTTAGCTTTGAGCATCCCGAGAACCTTCAGCTGGTCGGGTCTCGGCTTCCTGATTTCATACACAGGGAAGGTCTCGGGGTCTTCGACGTGCTCAGTAGGCGGAACGTCTAACGTCCTAGCAGATGGGTAAGATACTGGTGCGTAGTAGGGAGATGCTCCCCAGAGCATACAAGCGAGCATCCCGGCCATAGCGGTTACCTTGGTTCCAGTCGAGACGTTGATGTACACGAAGTTCCCTGCCGCTCGCTCCTGAGTCACGATGCTCCGAAATCTCTCAAGGCACTCGTAAAGGTCCCAGATGTCGACGAATACCTCCTCTACTTGGATGTGTTTGTAATTCTGCAAAAGCTCCTTCTTGACTGAGGCGAAGTACTTTTTGGCTGAATCATCCGTGCGATAAGTCACCAGGTACACCTTGTCCGCCTGCATTCTGACGAGCGGTTCCGTCACTCTTCGGAATTCGTACCCAACGGGAGTAATATGAATCCTGAGGTTCCCCAACATTGCTGCTATTGTGGCGCTTGTTGTCGTTATTAACCTTGTTAGCCTGAACATCGTTAAATACCGGCTGTAGAATTATCAGACTCATGGCAGCAGAATCGAAGGAGAACAAGGTTTTCTTAATCTTCGTGAACAAGAAGGAGTTGAAGGTGCAGGAGGAAGTCCTTACAGGGCAGCAGATTCTCACAGCTGCCGGATACGACCCTAGTCAATACTCGCTCTATTTGATCCGCGGACAAAAGAGCGATCCAATTCAGCCTGGCGAGCCCGTCAAGATGGAGAACGGACTTCATTTCAACGCGATTCTAAGCAATGCTCAGTACGGCTGGAAGTTTGATTCCTGATGAACTGAACCGGGACCTTTCCACCTTGGCTGAAAGGGGCTTCGAATACCAGGTCAGAGAAGAGGGGCCAAGGGTATACGTCCTGTTCGCAAATTATCCCCTTCCAAGCGACGTCTATTACCTTGGTGGGATGTCCGTGGACACGACGAGGCTGTTGATATTCACGACCCAGTTCTACCCGAACGCAGGGTTTGACATGTTTTGGGTGGAAGAAGGTCTGACACTCAAGGGAGGTGGCATCCCTAAGAACGCCGATGTCATTGAGACATACCTCGGTCAACAATGGAGGCGATTCAGCTACCATCCCTACAACAATCGCCCGTGGAATCCTTCCGAGGACAACGTGGTCAGTTTCATGGCAAATGTGGACCACAGACTTGGGAGAGGTGACTAAGTTGTTCAAGATCATCTTCCCTGGGAAGCTGTTTGACGAAATGATTCGGCATCTAAGGAGCAGCAGAGACAAGGAGAGCGGATGCTACCTTTTGGCCCATCGTTATGCCGGCAGGGGAGATATCATGGTGGCGACAATCGTAGGGATAATCAAGCCAGAGACGGGATCCTGGGAGCGGCAAGGCGAACATACGCTGAGGCCTACTTCGGCATTTATCAATCAGGCTGCAGTGGCTGCCGAAAGAGAAGGATGCGGCTTGTTCTTCGTCCACACTCATCCTAACTTGGATCATCCCCCTACCTTTAGTCCCATCGACGAGGAGACAAATTCTAGGCTGCTCCCGAATCTTGCTGAGATACTCCCTGGTGCGCCGATTGGTAGCCTAGTCCTCAGCGGTGCAGGGTTATATGGCGAAATCCTTCAACAAAACAAACTACGCCCGATAACCATTGCGAAGGTCAATGGTAGGACGACGTCTACTTTGGACGTCCCCGGGATTAAAGGCTTCGCCGGATCGTCATCAGAGCGGGTCGATAGGCAGGTCAGAGCCCTCGGAAACAAAGTGCAGATCCAAATCGCCCAGAGCACGGCCGTCATTGTCGGCGCAGGGGGCACCGGTTCAGCAGTTGCCACTCAGCTCGCCAGGATGGGGATTAAGAAGCTCATTTTGATTGACATGGACAGCATAGACCAAAGCAATCTCTCAAGAGTCTATGGCGCGAACCAGAAGGATGTTGGAAAGAGCAAAGTGAGAGTGTTGAAGAAATATCTCGAAAGTTTCTCCAATACCGAAGTCGAGGCTGTTGTGGCAGATGTGACGAAGGAGGACGTCACGAAGACAATCGCAGAGTCAGACGTAATCTTCGGATGCACAGATAATCTGACTAGTCGCGCCTTAATGAACGACGTTGCCCTCCAATATTACATCCCGCTGGTCGACATTGGGTGTAGGATTCATCTTTACGAACACCGAGCGATACGTCAGGCCGTTGTAAAGGTACAGGTCGTCACCCCAGACGACGCATGCCTCTGGTGCACTGGAACTCTCGAAGGCATGGCTATTCTTCAAGAATCAATGTCACCGGCAGAGAAGCGGCGATTGGTGAGTGAGGGATATTACGAACCTGCCGAAAAACAACCAAGCGTAATTTCGATTACCAGTCTCGCCGGGAGCGTTGGAGTGAACAAATTCCTCGCACTCCTCGGCGTCTTCGGAGATGACTATCCGACCAGAACGCAAATCGAACTCAAATCGGAATTCATGATTAGCGACAGCCCGAATATTCGCCAGGATTGCGTGTGTCACGCTAGGCGAGGAATGGGAGACAGTCGAAGGATAGCTTTCCCTAAGACTAAGGCGCTGAAGACAATTGGTCCGGATGCCTAGACCTCTGGTTCTAGAGGGCTGCTGGATAGTTCCTAGGCAGGACCTACACTTTCTCGAATCCGGCCGCGTAAATGCCGAGCTTAGAAACACATCAGGAACGAAGCTCATTCTGGAGGACTTAGCGGTTATCTTCCAGGCCGAAAGAGGACTGCGGTCATTAGAGGCACGCACTCGCAAGCGAGTCGTTATCGAACCGAAAGGCAGAATCCGAGTGACCGTCCAGTTTTTGGCTGAGCTATCCTTGATTCCCTACACTAACACTTTCTCATTCATCACACATTACAGAACCATTGGGTCGTCCACATCGACCAAGTTGGACATCCCGCCCCCTCCCTTCCAGAATGTGCTATCCCTGTACCCATCGGCTAGGACCGAGCACTACTTCTTTCTGAGCCACAGGATTCCCGATGACGAGGAGCTCGCCTCGAAGCTTGACAGGTACCTGCAGAAGATTGGTTATGCTGGATTCCTCGCAGAAGGCGAGCTTCGAATTGGTGCGAAAGTCTGGGAAGAAAAGATCGAACCAGCCATGCAGGACCCCCGCTGTTCCGGAGTTATCTTCCTATGGACTTCGAAGGCCCATAATCATCCTGCAGCAATGAGGCGGGAACTGAAACTTGCGAAGAAGTACAAGAAGAAGGTGATGTTGCTTCTCCAGAAAAGGGTGCCTCGTCCAGAGGGCTTTCCCAGGAAACCCGAATTCCAGCTTAGTGTGGGGAACACAATTGGAGACTTTGATCTGATTGAGCTCACAAAATCTATTGCTCGTGCCCATGTTAGAGGAGAAATCTAGCCTGCTCTGTCCAACTCGCATAGGTTGCTTTGTTGATGTTGCCGAAAGTCGCCCACAATGCTCTGAGGATCTTTAGAGCCGATCCAAATGAAAGGAACTTAACAAGTATCCGAGTCCGACCGCGGGTCGGAGTTTAGGGAAGGGTCAGGGTGAAGTTATTTGCTAGGGGAGGATTCGGCACTCCATTGATTTGGAGGGAAACCACTACAAAATAGGTGCCAGGAGGTATTTGGTTTGCAGCTATCGTTGCATTCACGTTGTATTCCTTAGTGTCGCGGATGGATAACACGGGCGAACTGAAGACCCCGGTAAATCCAACTGACTTGAAGGTCGCGATTATGGTGAAGTTGACCTTGTGAGCTGGGAACAATTGCGGGGGAACCCAAGCTGTATTGTTGGTCCATTTTGGATATGTAGCATAGAAGGAAGAGTAGAGCAAGCCAACTAGATTGTCGATACGCGTGTCTGAAAATGTAACCGTAGATATGCCTCCATACCCTGGCCTGTCCGTAGTTAATGGGAGCGCAGAGACATACCCTCTTGCAAGAATCTCGACATTGTAAAAGCGGCTACCGATAGTCACGATAGGAAGGGCAAACACGATTATTATCGCAATAGCTGCGACCAGCTTAATGTTCTTCTTCATGGCGATTTGGGTGTCCGTACAGTAATAATGGCTAGGATTGTTTTGTGTGGCTGCACGTATAGGTTGACGTATAGCTCAGGTGAGTTCGTAATCTTGGTGAAGTCGACCGAAGAAGGACAGTTGCAGGATCCTGTATAGGTAGCGTTTTTCTGGAGATTCAGCAGGTAAAGGTGAACGACATGAAGGTAGTCCGACACTTTGTTAACAATCGTTAATCCTATTGTTTCTACTATAGTGCCATTTGCTAGAGTTTCAGATTGCTTGACTAGGCTAGCCTGGATCTTCCCCGTGACAATGTCGTAGAAGCTAAGAGTGACTCCTGATTTTGTAAACTGACCAAAAGCGCTGGGGTGAACCTCGAAATTTGTTATGTTTCCGCTCGGCCGCTTGACATAAGAAGCAATCACGGAACCAAATGCCTTGTACCCTATGATGTTGTACTGCCCATAAAAGGACACGTAGCCCAGGTAGGGCGAACCAGCAGTGGTGCTGAAATTGCTGGGATTTGCGAAGGAAATATTCATGTAAGGAATCACTGGATTGAGAAAGACATAGGTCTTAGTGACGAGGACTAGCGTGTAATTTCCTCTGAGATTTGACGCCGAGGTAAACAGAATTGTGTTGTCATAGTGGGTCGAAACATTTAGAATTTGAGGCGTGTAAACTGCGTATGAACTGTCGAATAGCGGGATGTACAACCCGAGCAACACCGTCACCAGGACAACCAATATTCGCGACCAGAGGTCGGACCTGTTTGTTCTGTTTTCAGGAAAATGGTGGGAACGAAGTTTCCCTACGACGCCAATCGGCCAAGAATAAGTGGTGACCATGGATGCGAGTTCCCCGGCGTCAGGCGGTGAAACCAACACGGTTAGCGGAAACAGAACAAATATTGGATATACGAGTAGTGATAGGAAGACCCAGCCTACGACTTGTGCCAGCAAAAAGGCTACAGAATCGGGAGCTTTGTTGCCAATCCATATGTAATTAGAAATTAGGAGAGACACGCTGAAAATGGTGATGAGGTATGGAAACCGCATTTGTCTATTTTGTAGCAGTCTTTTGGCAGGCTCGATTCCGAATGAACTTAATGAGTGTTTTTCATTTAGTCTCCATCTCGCAAGAAGCACGAAAGCCGCAGCCCCGAACAGATACAAACCAGCGCTGAAGTCATACGTTATGCCGACATGATCTAGAAAAGTCCAAATTAGGAGATCGAGAATCCAACCGAAAAGTGAAATTGGAACTCCAAAAAGGAATCCAAAGATCAGACGTTCCCCAAAACCAGATTTGTCCCAAAACTTTGTATCGTAGAAATAGAAGAAAAGAATGGTGTACCCGATTGCAATCGAAAGTATGAGGAACGGTGGAGTTGGGGTACCTAAGAGCCATGACGTTACCACGTCTGTTATTGACAATTGCCATGCGTTTGACGTCCGCATTCTAAAAGATATAGAGATTCTTTGGGTCGATCTAAGCTTGGATGTTAGGAAAGTAGACGATTCGGCTCGGACGGGAGAGAAAACCCCTCGGCTTCACAGATAATTCACGTATTCCTCTCGAACCCATCCAATGTCTATTCATACGGCTCTCGCAACACGACGGTACAATTTGCTCGGGGCTTGATTTTGGATATTTGATGTAGTCTGGATTTATCACGGCGAGCGGGAGATTAAGAAGAGGAGAATGGCACCTACGGCCAGATTCCATTGATTGATTGGAAGAGCATAGACAATTTCTTTCTGTTCTTGTTGGCCCTTCTCCTTTCCCTCATCCCCTTGGGACTACTCTACACAAGGGCAACAAACGAACCAGGCGTGTTCTATTCAGTCATACTCGTAATCTTCTGTTGTATCCTCGTACCCGCTGTCGTTCACGTGGTTGCCTCCTCTCATAACGCCGCAGGCATAAAACGAATTCGAAGTTGGGCCTTCTTCATTACTTCCAACGTAACCACCTACACTCTGATCCTTGGATGGCCCGCTTACAGTGTTGGTACCTTCGGCCTGGTTGTCTTGAGTACATTATCGGTGTGGATACTCATTGAACTATTGGCGAGAGGTGCGGGGACCAGAGGAATAACAATGGATAACTTCTCAAGGATGTATGTCGGAGTGGGACAAATCTCGGGATTCCTCTTCCCGATCATATTCTTCATTATTTTGACAATATACGAGACAGGAATATATCCGTTCGAGAGCCTTCCAATCACGGCCTTCTTCCTTGTATTTTCCTACCCGATTATCCTCCTCGCGTCTTGTCTGACAATCGTGATAAAGATATCACCGTCCTTATACTCGCGTCGACTACGGCGGAAAAAAGTCGAAGGTAAACACGAAAGTGTGTGGTCCAGCAAGCTCAAGGCGACTCAACCCTGGGCCGTTCTCGCGTTACTAGTGATGGTTGTAGATACGGGGCGCCGAAACAAGAGAACAATATTGCTATTCGTTCTTTCGATGGCCTCATTGGCACTTTTGGGCTTGACGGCTCAAAACATTGGTTACTTCGGATGGCTCCTGATCACTACGCAAAGTGGTATGACTGATACATTGCTAGTAATGTCCCTCGTTTTCTACTTCAGAATCGATACAAATGAGATGATGCTCTCTGACTGGGCGTCGCAATAAGCAATTGAATGCTCGGTCAGGATAGGAGCCAGAGTCCCAAGATCTTTTCGCCACGTATGGGGTTCATTCCACCTCTACTGGAAAAGGCCACGGCACCCTCTTTCGTCTGACCGAAAGGTAAGATGCAACAATCCTGACTGTGATGGGAGATTCAGACTTAAGTGACGCTCGATTCAATGGCCTTCACCTCCGAATGCCTTCTCGAGCCTACAGGGATTTCCTACAGCGGGACAGAGACGTCGACCAGCTCTTGAGGGCCCACGAGAGCGTTGTCAGATCCAGCCACGTCAATGCAGCTGCGGCAGGCGGAACAGGGCTCGCGCAACTGGCTCAGGTTGCTTTGGCGCTCGTTAGGCCCGCTGGGCCGGGACGCCCAGCGGAGGTAGACGCCATCAACAGAGCTGCAATCGTGCTTCTAACAGCTCACCTCGAAGGTTTCTTGGAGGATCTTCATGGAGAGGCAGCTAGTATCCTTCTCATGAACCGAGTCAGGAATTTGGACACATTAATCGATGAGGCTCATGACAGGTTTCGAAACCCCACAATCGATGCCATTACCAAACTGTTCAACACTCTGGGAATGCCAGATTTCCTAGACGGGATGAGCTGGCAAAGGAGCAAGAACGAAGCGGTCAAACGTCGCCTGACCGAATTGGTCAAACTCAGAAACGACATAGCTCACGGAGAGGAGGCAAGGGTTACGAAAAGGAGAGTCGTAGCGGCGAGGAGGTTCGTAGGAATCCTCGCCCAGAAGCTTGACGAGAAAGTTGGCACGGAAATAAGGCAGGTGACGCAGGTAGCTCCTTGGTAGGCCATCGGAGTCGCTTCCGTGGTCCTTAATACCGAATTCGCGACGCTCAGAATCCTTTTCTCGCGATTGTTCAATGGTTGGTAGACGTGTAGTCGTAACGCCCTAAGTTTTGGTCTCAGATACCCAGGGCTTCTCTTAGACCTTTGTACCTATTCCTGATCGTGACTTCTGTCACCCTCGCAGCTTCCGCCACGTCCTTCTGGGTCTTGTCTTCGCCCTCTAGCGTACAGGCGACGTACAGAGCCGAGGCCGCCAGCCCCATCGGATCCTTCCCAGCCGAAATTCCCGTCTGCTTGGCTCTGAACAGAATCTCCCGCGCCCTTCTCTGCGTCTTTTCAGACATCTTCGCCCTCGAAGCAATCCCGGACACGCACCTCGACGCATCGGCCACCGGCATCTGGAAGTCCATCTCCCTGTGCATTAGCCTGTACGACCTTGCGAGGTCCTTCTTCTTGACGTTGCTCACCGCGGCTACGTCCTTCAGCGTCCTCGGGATTTCGCCGTCCCTGCAGGCCGCATAAAGTGAAGCCGCCATCATCGCCGAAATCGACCTTCCCCTGACCAGGTTCCTCTCCAGGGCCTTCCTGTAGAAATAAGCTGCCTTCTCGGTAACAGCCTCTGATACTGTAAGCTTGTCCGCAAGCCTTCGAAGCTCGCTGAACGCCTGGCGGAGGTTCCTGTCTGCGGACGCGTGGACCTGGCTCCTCCTGTCCCATGTCCTCAGCCTTTCGACCGTCGACTTCATCGACCCGGACAGCGACCTGCCTGTCGCGTCCTTGTTGAGGGTCCCTATGACCGTGGCCAGCCCCATGTCGTGCATGGCTATCGACGTCGGGATTCCAGTCCTGCTGCGGTCCCCCTTGTCGTCGCCGGAGAAGGACCTCCATTCCGGTCCCATGTCCACAATCTTCTCCTTGATGACCAGCCCGCAGTCGGCGCAGTAGAGCTCTGACCCAGTGCCGTCGGTCACCATGTTGCCCTTGCCGCAACGTGGGCATTTGTTCGTACTCCTTTCCTGCTTAAGCAGTCGCGAAAAGTTAGTGCTGGACTCTATTTTGGATCACAATCAGAAGTATCCTGTACTTCAGGACCTTGAGAGCTACCCTGGTATATAAAGGACGGGCTCGTGTCTCATTGTCAGACGCTAGCTTATGCGGGAGCAGGCCCGCCGCAATACTGAACTCAATGAGAGAATCATCCGACAAGGAAAAGACGAGACTGCCGGGTGATACCTATGAGGAGTGGCTGGGGACTCAGACCGAGCACCGAGGGAAGGC
>DASYWW010000021.1 GCA_035935655.1 Candidatus Bathyarchaeia archaeon | reverse complement strand
GCTGGCACAAGTCAGTGTTTCAAGTTTATGAAGAAGCATCGCTTCCCTGGAAGTGGACACCCATGCTTAAGGCCTGTTGTCGCGAGGAAGGAATCGAGCTTTTGTCAACACCGTATGATCTTGAGGCGGTGGATATGCTTGAGCCTTTCGTCGAGGCTTACAAGATTGGATCGGGGGACATCACCTGGTCGGAGCTCCTTGTACGTGTCGCTTCGAAGGGAAAACCTGTGATTCTCTCCACCGGCGCATCGGACATGAGTGAGGTGGAGAGCGCAACCCAAATATTGAAGGCAATAAACCCTGATTTGGCTCTGTTGCAATGCAATACGAATTACACGGGAGGCACTCAAGTATTTAAACACGTTCACTTAAATGTGTTGCGTACATACCAGGACCGGTTCCCTGGGGCGCTGACGGGGCTCTCAGACCACACGCCAGGGCATGCGGCCGTACTCGGAGCAGTGGCGCTAGGTGCCAAGATCATAGAGAAGCACTTCACGGATGATATTTCGCGACAAGGGCCTGATCATCACTTTGCAATGACTCCGGGAAGCTGGCACGAAATGGTCGAACGTACGCGAGAACTCGAGGCCGCGCTTGGTTCACAGGAAAAATTAGTGGCGGACAATGAAAATGAGACCATTGTGATCCAACGGAGATGTCTTCGCGCGGCTCAGGATATACGCGCTGGTACGACTCTCTGCAAACGCGAAATACAGGCATTGCGTCCAGCGCCAAGCGGTGCGATTGCACCATTCGATCTTCATAGAGTGATTGGCCGTCGGACGTCCGTACCAATCAAGAAAGGTGAGCACTTTACATGGAACTGTTTGGAGTGAGATCTCATTAGGCCATCTCACGAATTCCCAGTGTTTTGGGGAGCGATTAGGCCTACAAATTGCCGTTCGCATGGCTCTCTTTTTCCGGAAAGAGATGATGTGAAACCGATCTCAGTTATACGCTCACGCACGATGTCCATGTGCATTCAAGGCAAAAGTTACCGAGATATGGCTGCATGGACCACTCAAGGCAATTTGGGCAATCAACCCGCTGTGTTCGTGTGGGGTCATCCGCGGATAGCTAGTGACGCTGAATTTGAGCCAGAGACCAGAATCGAAACGATTCACCAATCGCAAAGTCCCGGCACAATCTGCCGGCTCTACGAGAGATACGGCACAGCGGCATTTGGGCTGCTTGAGGGCAATTTTTCACTTGTTCTCATGGACTCGGGAGCAAGTACTGTTTATCTTGTTGTCGACAAATTTGGTTGCGAAGACATCTACTGTTATCGAGACAGTGGGCATCTCTCATTCTCATCTCATCCTGCTTACCTCTGCGGCGCTAATTTCAAATTCAATGGGTGTGCTGTCGCATTCTACTTAGCGCAGGAAGGATTTATTCCTGCCCCTTTCACGCTTTTTGATGGAATCGAGACAATCGGGCGTGCGCGTTTTTTACGCATACGATGTGACGAACACGCCATGACAATTAGTTGCGAACGGTACTGGAAGGCTTCGAGATTTAACAGACCTCACAATGGGCGCAACGCAACTGCTTCTCTCTACCCTCTCCTTCAATCTGCTGTTAGGGTGCGTCAGAATGAACTAAGCGGACTGCTGCTGTCGGGAGGCGTGGATTCCTCTCTACTCTTTGATATTGCCTTGCAAAATCCAGATCGAAGTGTGATGGCGATGACAGGCAGCGTGATGGGATACGAGGATGGCGAAAGTGAGATTCGGAGTGCTAGGGCACTAACAGACGCGGCAGGAGTTCCGCACGAATCTGTAATTGTTGATCCGCACGACGAAACACTTCCGGATGAATGGGACTTATTGACGGAATCTTGGCTAGCGGGATCACGAACAACCTCGACAGTATTTTACCGCTTGGCGCATCGAGCGCGGAGGATGCTGGGCGAAGGGGAACCTGTTATTTCTGGACAAATGGCCGACACGCTGGCGGACAACAACTATACAAATCCATCATTCGGTTACAAGTTTAGGAGAGCCTTTTACTCGCCTGTATTTCTCCGGTTGTTGCCCTTGATGAAGAGTCTCGCTCCTCAAAACGAAGGTGCAATTGGCAATTTGCTTTGTGTAGTCACTAAAAGACTATGTGGGCCACGGATTGCGGAAATGGTTCGCAGCGTATTGTACGGAATTGCAGATTCGCAGACATTTTATGACGGCCGTGTGTTTGGATATGGCGAGATGCCCGGGAGGTCGAGTGCCTATTTCCCGTCGCTTACAAAAAATGGCTTTGCGCGAGTGGCCGATTGGTATTCGACGCGATTTGTCGCGCCTATTGTTTCACGACTGAGTCCGACTACGTTTTATTCGGACATGTTTGAACTGAGCTTGGATATGGTCATGCTGCATCTCGACACACGGTTGGTCTTTCACGCGTTTAGTCTAGAGGGGATGCGAGCCGAATTGCCTTTCTTGGACACACGAGTTGTCAACTATTTCTTCA
>DASYWW010000020.1 GCA_035935655.1 Candidatus Bathyarchaeia archaeon | reverse complement strand
TAACCGAAGCGGGGAGTTGGGAAGGTGGCAAGAAGTCGTGACTCAATCGGACGCCTTGGACCAATTGTCGTAGCGGATATCTGCATTCATGACCGCTGCTTTTCGTAATCTTTCAGAATGGGGGTGTAAAGCTGGTCTAAGGGGTCAAGTTGCTGTGTTGCATCCACTGGCAAAACATATTCAAGGCGGTTCCGGGCCAACGAGGATTCAGGGTATATATCTCATTTTCTTGGAATGCCGACACGCCGCGCGGTCGAGAACATGCTATCGACCGTATCCATGTCTTTGGCCTGAATTTTTCCTGCAGGGAGTCGAGTATTGGTGAGGTCTTCAAGTTTTTGCAACAGATCAACCAGCGCCAGAGAATCAATAAGGCCTGACGAAACCAATGGCGTTTTTTCATCGATCTGGGTCCCCGGACGGCGAATGACTTCATTCAAGATGTATTCGATCATTTCCGCTTTGAGGTCAGGCATCGGCGGAATTCTCCCGTAGTGTCGGATGTTCGGTTAATAGTTTTTCCCGAGTAGTCCCGCGTGCTGGTTTTCCGGCTGTGCTTTTCACGATCCATCTGGGTGGTTTTATGAAAAGATGTCCAACGGCGATTCCCAGTTCTGCCTTTACGGCGTTTCGCAATTCCCGCTCGATGGTTTGCGCATGAGTCAGATCAGCATTTTCGCGCACCTCGGCCACGACAACAATCTCCTCAGTTCCGAGATTGGAATTATATTTCCCGAAAGCGACCACCCTTCCGTCACAGATCGCTGAATGGCTGGATACAATTTCCTCCACATCCTGAGGATAGATATTCTCGCCAGCCACGATGATCAGGTCTTTTTTCCTGCCAACCACGAATAACTCATCATCAGATAAAAATCCGAGGTCTCCCGAGTAATACCAGCCGCCTCGGACTGCCTTTCCCGTCAAATCCGGGCGGTTATAGTATCCGTCCAGCATCGATTCACTGTGAATGGCAATTTCTCCAACCTTGCCAACTAGATTTTCTCCTGTTTCTGAAACTACGCGAATCTGGGTATTAGCCAAGGGCCTGCCAGACGATACGAAGCAAATAGCATCTTGGTTGTTACTTGAAACCGGGCGCACCAAACCTTGCTTCCGGAATGCGTTTGTCTCAATCCAGATCCGTCGAGGGTTGGGTGAAGCCATATCCGACTGTGTGGCTGCAAATACAGTTTCAGCCATCGCATAGCAGCTTTGCAGCGTTCGTGGACGCAGGCCATGACTCGCAAACGCAGAAGTAAACTCATCCATGCTTGAGGCACGCACTGGTTCGGAGCAATTGATGAGAGCTCTCAGACTCGATAGATCGATGCCCGCGCGATCCTGGGGCCTCACTCTTCGCGCCAGGAACTGCAAGGCAAAATTAGGAACCCACGCCAGAGTGCAGCGTTCCGTACCGATGAGTTCGAGCATCGTTCGAGGTTGCATGACCCAGTCGATTGGGGACTGCATCAGCACTGCTAAATGGCATGCAAGAGGAAGCATGAAACAAGCGATCAGGCCCATGTCATGATAAAGCGGCAGCCAGCTATAGATCCGATCCCTTGAACTGAGCTGAATCGCAGGGGCTAGATTACTTATTTGCTTGAGAACAGCACGGTGCGTTAGAGCAACTCCCTTTTGAAGCCCTGTGGTCCCGGCTGAATGTTGTATGAAAGCAATCTGATCCGGATGCACCGCTTGGTCGTTTTTGGGCGTCGGTTGCGCGGGGAATGCGTCCGGGCACCGGGCGATTCGGGAATTCCCATCCGCGGCAATATGTGCCATCAAGTCCTGAGGGAATCCCTCGTCAACGACGGTTAAGGAGGCTTTCAGGTTGGCGGACACACCCGCAAGCCCGTAGCGATACTTAGAAGGTTCCACTTTGAAGTTTGGATACGCCAATATAGCGGGAATAGCTCCGAGAAGCATTGCGCCCATAAAGGCTGACATAAGCTGGATGCCCTGCGGCATGATCAAGATAACAGTTTCCCCATTACGGACGCCGAGCGAACGAAAGTATTGCGCGTGAGCCTGAGCTTGCCGCCGAAACGCCTCAAAAGTGAGCGTCTCGACGTCGGTCTCACTCTTCCACATCGTCACGAAGGGCTTGTCGGCGGGAGCGGCAGCAAGTGCCTCCACCAAAGTCTCAAAGCCCTGTCCGACGGTTGTAGTTGATTCAGACATAAGGCGATGCCTCGCTAGTCTTGCAGTTCTCGACTCAACTCAGCGATTACTGACTCCGAGTCTCGCGCTAGAACGACACCCAATCGAAGCCGGTGACCGACCCGCCGATGGGGCCAAGTTCTTTCCGTACGTCTGAGGGAAAAGCACCGGCTTAAGTCCGACCGCCAGATCCGCTGCCATTATTTCCGCACCGCTCGTAGTGAAATGCACCATGTCCGCGAAATACTCTGGGCCTGGGGGGATTTCATTCGCTGCATCGATAAGATAGAGCTTCTCACAGGCGGCGGTTTCCCGGATGGCTTGATTCATTCTTCGCTCCATATCGATGAAACCGCCCTCTTCGAGTATTGGATAAAATTTTCGCCATTCAATCAAGAGATCGCGATCTTCCGGAGTGAGAGCTGAGCCAAATATGGTCGCGTGTGTAACCAACACTGGTTCGACTCCGTGAGCGCGAAGGGATTTAACCAGCGCCCCGAGGTCTTCTCGAAAGCGCTCGACGTTTGCTTCCGGCAGAGTCTGCATGACGCGAACATGCGTGGTGTCGCGCTCGATTTGGAACTGTCTCAGCATGGTTTGGACGGCCTTCGGCAATGCACTCTTCAGCAAGTTGCCGACTCGCTCTGAAATCCTCAACTCGAGTATTCGATCGTCCAGAGATTCTGGTCTTGGGGCACGCGCAGGGCTGACCGACCGAGGAGTGATTTCAATGTAGGTAGCGGGCGAAGGATAAATCAGCGCATAGGATGGGTGGATCTGCGAAACGACTTCGGGCACGCGCAGAATTGCCGTAGGCAAGGTCTCACCGGGAAATGCCGCATTCACGACCTGGAATTCAGGTTTCCCGGCGAGTTTATTCAACTCCCGCTCAAGTTGTCTTGGGTACTCTTCATCCGGGGCTTCGTACAGGCCAAATGTCTCGGAAGCGCCGAAGCAAACGATCCGTACGGTTCCAGGCTGGAGTTCGGGTCCCCGGTAGCCCAGGCTGTTTAATTGCCACTTTTCGTACCGCGCCCCTGGCTTTCCCCATTTTCCTAAGTTATCAGTCTTGAGAAGAATCTCGTTATTGTATGGCCCCCAGAAAGGCGCACCGTAGCTCAATACATCGTCTGTACGTGCGCAGAGCTCGAGAACTAGAACGAAGATGAGAGCGCAGAGAATGCCTCGGAGGATGTGGACTATATGTTTCATCAGAATTTGAAATATGCAAATGCCTGTGTTTGTGCAGAGTGAAAAACTCCGACGTAGATGGCTGTAGAATAAAGCGCGAAGCGTACCTCTGTAGGAATAGAGAAGGAATTCAGCCGCCCTGTGACTAGGTTCCCAAGCTTAAGTGTTCCGAGATACCCCGGCACTAACACGAGAACGAGAAAATAAAGACTGTGAGGCAATGTGATCATCGAATAGCTGGAGACCTTTATGACGGAGCGCAGCATGTCGAAAGCTTGTGTCAACGCGTTCGACTGAAAGAATATCCATCCCAGGCAAATAGAAGTGAACGTTATGAACCAAGAAATCAGGTTTGGGATTGGGCCGCTGAAGTCCCACCCTAGCCGTCTTTTTAGTTCTTGCCATTGGCGGTGTAGGACCAACAAAATGCCATGGTAAATCCCCCAAATCGCAAGCAGGGTAGTGCCTTTGTGCCACAATCCGAAGATCAACATCGAAATTACAAGAGTGCAATTTCGCCATAGTTTCGAACGATTGAACATTGCGAGGGGAAGAAAAAGATAATCGCGAATCCAGAACGAAAGCGACATGTGCCAGCGAGTCCAGAATTCCGAGGGCGTGGTCGAAATATACGGGGCGTTGAAGTTTTCCGGGAGATCAAACCCAAAAAGCCGCGCCGCTCCGATGACGATGTGAGAATAACCTGCAAAATTGAAAAACAGTTCGAAGCCATAGCCGAAAGCAAGGCACCAGACGTCCGGGCCGGTGAAATTCCGGTAGGAGATCTGAAATGCATGATCTACTCCTTGGTCAAAATGAATTCCATTTGCCAGTATT
>DASYWW010000019.1 GCA_035935655.1 Candidatus Bathyarchaeia archaeon | reverse complement strand
AGTGTAAAGCTGTAGTAAAGGTTCACGGGGTCTTTCCGTCTTTCCGCAGCTACGCCGCATCTTCACAGCGATTTCAACTTCACTGAGTCTCGGGTCGAGACAGTGGGGCCAGCGTTACGCCATTCGTGCAGGTCGGAACTTACCCGACAAGGAATTTCGCTACCTTAGGACCGTTCTTAACGTTACGAACAACATACCATTCA
Source organism: Candidatus Bathyarchaeia archaeon (assembly GCA_035935655.1). Taxonomy (NCBI): domain Archaea; kingdom Thermoproteati; phylum Candidatus Bathyarchaeota; class Bathyarchaeia (SeqCode); species Bathyarchaeia archaeon. The sequence continues at coordinate 4,992 of DASYWW010000019.1, read as the reverse complement.
TGCCGTTCGCGAAGACAACCGGGCTTCGGACCCGATTGCTTCCTGCATATCGCTATGCAGCTCGGACTGTATCATCCGCCAGAAGGGCTTCTGGGGCTTGGCGTGCAGTCTCTGAGGATTCCCTTACCTCAAACAACTCTGTGATCGAGTCATCTGAGTACTTACGTCTCCTTGCACCGCCGTCGTTCATATCGCGACGAATCGCAAGAATTTCATCGATGCCTTCCCTCGATAGGTGGCGTCCTTCCTGAATGAGCCGCGCGATCTGCCTGAACTTAGCAAAGTCGCGCTGCTTCTTCGCAGAGAGGAATCCGAACCGATCGAAGAACGGGATTACATTCTCGACGATCGCGGTGAAAGTATTGACCTCGTAGTACCAGACGCCGTCAGCCCTGGTCCGCATCGTCCCGCATTTCAAGTGCTCAACGAACAAGATCAGAACGACCCTGTCACGCTGGGACACGTTGAAGCACAGAGATGCTTTCCACGGCATCGCATAGTCTGCCCGCTTTCTAAAGGACACATTGAAGCTGCCCTCACCATCGGTGAAGCCAGCCAGGTAGTGGCCGATATCAGGCGGAACTTGCGAGACGTCTAGCACGGCAAGAGCCTTTCCTGCTGATTGTCCGCACCTCGTGGATTGTCACTGCCGCTCACAACGGCGAGTACCCGAGGATTCTCGGAGTTTCCAGCATATAGCCAAGTTTATTTACGTAACTACAACATTGGTCCTGGGAATCTCTGCATCGGAGTTGCTATCTCTATAGTTACGGCCGCCGTTTACCGGGGCTTCGATCAGGAGCTTCGCCTTGCGGCTGACCCCATCAATTAACCTTCCGGCACCGGGCAGGCGTCAGACCCTATACATCCACTTACGTGTTAGCAGAGTCCTGTGTTTTTGGTAAACAGTCGCAGCCCCCGATTACCTGTGACCTTCTGGAGCTTGTGGAGTAAATCCACTCACCCCAGGAGGCATACCTTCTCCCGAAGTTACGGTATCAACTTGCAGAGTTCCTTAACCCGAGTTCTCTCAAGCGCCTTAGGAGATCATCTCCTCACCCACCAGTGTCGGTTTACGGTACGGACAATTCCAACCTGAAGCTTAGAGGCTTTTCCCGGAAGCGTGGCGTCGATCACTTCGGAGACCGAAGTCTCCTCGTACTCAGTTCTCGGTGTTGAATGACCCTCCGGATTTGCCAGGAAGATCCACCTACGGCCTTGAACGGCACTGCTGCCGCTGATCTAGCCTTCTCCGTCACCCCATCGCAGTTGGAATCGGTGCAGGAATGTTAACCTGCTTTCCATCGACTACACCTTTCGGTCTCGCCTTAGGATCCGACTCACCCTCAGCCGATTAACGTGGCTCAGGAAACCTTGGGTTTTCGGCGAGCGGGTTTTTCACCCGCTTTAACGTTACTCATGTCAGCATTCGCACTTCTCATACCTCCAGCATGCCTCGCAGCACACCTTCGCAGGCTTAGAGAACGCTCCCCTACCGCGTACAGATCCGAAGACCTGCACACCCATAGCTTCGGTGCTCGGCTTAGCCCCGTTAAATCTTCCGCGCGAGCCGACTAGACCAGTGAGCTATTACGCTTTCTTTAAAGGATGGCTGCTTCTAAGCCAACCTCCTGGCTGTCTATGCCTTCTCACATCGTTTACCACTTAGCCGAAACTTTGGGACCTTAGCTGATGGTCTGGGTTATTTCCCTCTTCACGACGGACGTTAGCACCCGCCGTGTGTCTCCCGAGTATCACTTCAGGGTATTCGGAGTTTGCATGGAGTCGGTAGGCCGAGATGGCCCCCTTCTCCAAACAGTGCTCTACCCCCCTGAGTGTTGACTCGAGGCACTACCTAAATAGCTTTCGGGGAGAACCAGCTATCGCCAGCCTTGATTAGCCTTTCACTCCTATCCACAACTCATCGACGCACTATTGCAACAGTGGTTCGTTCGGACCTCCAACCAGTGTTACCTGGTCTTCATCCTGGTCATGGATAGATCGACTGGCTTCGGGTCTATTCCCAGCGACTGTGACGCCCGTTTAAGACTCGGTTTCCCTACGGCTCCCCTATTCGGTTAGCCTCGCCACTGAAAATAACTCGCTGACCCATTATACAAAAGGTACGCCGTCACCCCTTGCGGGGCTCCGACTGCTTGTACGCATACGGTTTCAGGTTCTATTTCACTCCCCTCTCCGGGGTTCTTTTCGCCTTTCCCTCACGGTACTGGTTCACTATCGGTCGGTAGAGAGTATTTAGCCTTCGAGGATGGTCCCCCGATGTTCAGACAAGATTGCACGTGTCTCGTCCTACTCTTCGTCGCTCACGGGATTGTGCTTTCGTATACAGGGCTATCACCTTCTTTGGCCAGACTTTCCAGACTGTTCCACTAGCACTCACCCGATTACCACGACTGGGCTGGTCCCCGTTCGCTCGCCACTACTAGGGGAATCTCGGTTGATTTCTTTTCCTCCGGCTACTGAGATGTTTCAATTCGCCGGGTTTGCTTCCAACACCTATGAATTCAGTGTTGGATACCTCTTGCGAGGTGGGTTTCCCCATTCGGAAATTGCCGGGTCAAAGCTCGTTTGCCAGCTCGCCGACACTTATCGCAGGCTACCACGTCCTTCATCGCCTTCTACCGCCAAGGCATCCGCCATATGCGCTTACTCGCTTGACCATATAACCCCAAGGAGTCTGGGGATATGGAGCTGATTCACATTGCGAACGCGACATTTTCAAGCTTGAGTCAAAGAAACACTTTCGCTTGAAAACTTAGCGTCAAAACAAAAACTTCTCCGGATTGTTAAAGAGCAGACGATGCGCTCATTGGCATCGCCGCTTTGATCCCGCCTCGCGGCGCGATCACGGGAGCACATGACAACCGATCGCCGGTCTCGGCCATGAGCTCGCGTCATCACGCGGCGCGGATCTGGGCGGGGAGCTGGTGGAGCCAGCCGGGATCGAACCGGCGACCTCCTGCTTGCAAAGCAGGCGCTCTCCCAGCTGAGCTATGGCCCCTGGTCTATAGGCGCAAATCGTTCCCGACGATTTGCGCGGACATTACTCCGTAGACCGCGGGCGAAAAGCGTGGTTTTCGCCCGCTACTCCTGGTCCTGGTGGGTCTGGGAGGAGTTGCACCTCCGACCTCACCCTTATCAGGGGTGCGCTCTAACTAACTGAGCTACAGACCCAACTCTGCAGCCCTCAGAAAGCCAACAAGCGCCGACGGGCCGCCGCCCCAATGTGTTGGACAGGTAACTTGTGCTGGGAACTCGCGCCTTTGTGAATAAGGCGCTGGTCTCTTGAAAGGAGGTGATCCAGCCGCACGTTCCCGTACGGCTACCTTGTTACGACTTCACCCCAGTCATTGACCACACCGTGGTAGGCGCCCCCCTTGCGGTCAGGCTACCTGCTTCTGGTGCAGTAAACTTCCATGGTGTGACGGGCGGTGTGTACAAGACCCGGGAACGTATTCACCGCAGCAATGCTGATCTGCGATTACTAGCGATTCCGACTTCATGGAGTCGAGTTGCAGACTCCAATCCGGACTACGATAGATTTTCTGGGATTGGCTCCCGCTCGCGCGTTGGCAACCCTCTGTATCTACCATTGTAGCACGTGTGTAGCCCTGGTCATAAAGGCCATGATGACTTGACGTCATCCCCACCTTCCTCCGGTTTGTCACCGGCGGTCTCCTTAGAGTGCCCAACTGAATGATGGCAACTAAGGACAAGGGTTGCGCTCGTTGCGGGACTTAACCCAACATCTCACGACACGAGCTGACGACAGCCATGCAGCACCTGTCTCTGGGCTCCTTGCGGCACTCCCATATCTCTACGGGATTCCCAGGATGTCAAGACCAGGTAAGGTTCTTCGCGTTGCATCGAATTAAACCACATGCTCCACCGCTTGTGCGGGTCCCCGTCAATTCCTTTGAGTTTCAACCTTGCGGCCGTACTCCCCAGGCGGAGAACTTAGCGCGTTAGCTACGACACTGGGAGGCTTACCCCCTCAACGTCTAGTTCTCATCGTTTATGGCATGGACTACCAGGGTATCTAATCCTGTTTGCTCCCCATGCTTTCGTACCTGAACGTCGGTGCTGGACCAGGAAGCCGCTTTCGCCACTGGTGTTCCTTCCGATATCTACGCATTTCACCGCTACACCGGAAATTCCGCTTCCCTCTTCCGCACCCTAGCTGAACAGTCTCGAATGCCATTCCCAGGTTGAGCCCGGGGCTTTCACATCCGACTTATCCAACCGTCTACGTACGCTTTACGCCCAGTAATTCCGATTAACGCTTGCACCCTCTGTATTACCGCGGCTGCTGGCACAGAGTTAGCCGGTGCTTTTTCTGTGGGTTAGGTCAAGACCCAGAGGTGTTAGCCCTGAGCTTTTCATCCCCACTAAAAGTGCTTTACAACCCGCAGGCCTTCTTCACACACGCGGCGTCGCTGGATCAGGGTTTCCCCCATTGTCCAATATTCCCCACTGCTGCCTCCCGTAGGAGTCTGGGCCGTGTCTCAGTCCCAGTGTGGCTGGTCGTCCTCTCAGACCAGCTACGGATCGTCGCCTTGGTAGGCCGTTACCCTACCAACTAGCTAATCCGGCTTCGGCTCATCCATCGGCGCGAGGTCTTGCGATCCCCCGCTTTCCCCCGAAGGGCTCATGCGGAATTAGCCAACCTTTCGGCTGGTTATTCCCCACCATTGGGCAGATTCCGAAGCGTTACTCACCCGTTCGCCGCTCGTCAGCACGTATTGCTACGCCTGTTACCGCTCGACTTGCATGTGTTAGGCACGCCGCCAGCGTTCAATCTGAGCCAGGATCAAACTCTTCACTTGAAGATTTTGAGAATCAACATCGAAGAGTAAATCCAAAAATGGCTCCAACTACTGCTGGACATCTTTGGTCACTCGGTCTTGCGCCAAAGGCACATCGACGCGAGTCCCCACACAAATTACCTGCCAAACTTTTAAAGAGCACCCG
>DASYWW010000018.1 GCA_035935655.1 Candidatus Bathyarchaeia archaeon | reverse complement strand
ATCCAGAGGCGAAAGCCTGGTCTAGCGATCCTTTATGTCCCCTTTGCTGGGGGCTGGAGGTGACAGAAAAATTACCCCGGGAGTAATTGGCTCGTCTCCTCCGAGAGTCCTCATCGACGAGGAGGATTGGTTCTCCGTCGTCGTCCCTTCCCATCCTGGGTCCGCAGCAGGACCCAAGGGCGCGGCTGTTCGCCGATCAAAGGGGAATGCGAGATGGGTTTAGACCGTCGCGAGACAGGTCGGCCTCTACCTGCTGGGTGTGTTGGTTGCCTGAGGGGAAGGCGCCCCTAGTACGAGAGGAACGGGGTATCGTAGCCTCTAGTTTACCGGTTGTCCGACAGGGCACTGCCGGGCAGCCACGCTATCGAGGATAAGGGCTGAAAGCATCTAAGCCCGAAACCTCTCCCGAAAATAGGCAACCATTCCAGTCCACACTATTCCGGCGCTGGCGACAGCGTCGTGGGACTGTGACGAGTGCTCCCATAGAAGATGGGGTTGATGGAATCGGGGTGTACGCGTCAAGGCTTCGGCCGAGGCGTTCAGCCCGCGATCCCCAATAGCCTAAGGTGTTGGGCCCATGTGGGATCCACGTTCGGAGCGATATCAGAACGAAGCCCTCCTGCACAGCACGATATGTTCATGTTGGGAAAGGCGGCGAGCCGGTGAGCAGTTACAGGACCATGGTCGTGGTCTTGAGGAAACTCCACCCACATGGCGGAGACCGTTGTGGTCGTAAGAGATGCCAGGTGAGAGCCTGTGCGGGGGCGCAGAAACGAGACCTTGCCAGCCTGGTATGACGATGATGTGTCCTCTTCCCGGGGAGCATTGACGGACGGGTTGGATTGAGGATGAAACGGGTCCCTGCGACGGTGTGAAAGGGGCAGTAGACGCCTATGATCCTCCGCTGGAGGCGCGGGTTCCCCGATTAGACAGATGCTGCTTAAAACAGAAGGTGGGTTACAGCCGGGACGCCGCCCCCAAAAACAAGCCCTTCATCTTTTTCATTAGTTCGAGCTGTTGCTCTCTCGCCCACTCTCGGACACGGGGTGTCTGCAAAAGTTATAAGAAATTCTTTTCTAGATCCAGTTTCTGTCTGCTAGGGGTTCCGGGCTTGTTTTTGCGATACGGGCTTGTTATCAGCTTGTCCTATAGATCTCCGATCCCTGCTGTTTCCCCTAGGATTAAGCGTGGGAAGTCATGATCTAGAAATCATGGGGCTCAAATTCGAGATCAGGGCTGAAAATGGGCGAGTCTGCCTGGACAAAGCGTAAGCTGCTATCTATTCTGGGTTCAATCCGCTTCTGTTGTTTCTTGAGTTTTCGGCAATATTATGATTGGATAACTGGAGAGAGAATAGTTTGTCCTCCCCCAGCTATCCGTTCCTATCAGTCTAACAAAGTAGACGCCAGGATCGTCGTAGCCATGCATCACGTTCAGTGTACCGTTCGATCCAGTTCCGTCGCCGAAGAACCATGTGGGAACGATGGGTGGTGGAGCGCAATGGTGGATTATCGTTCCGTTCGGATAGAAGCTTGTTCCTGCTCCGCATTCAAGATCACCTTTGAAGCTGACTGACTGATCAACTGAAGAACATGGAGAAGAGATCTCCGCGCGAGCTCTTATGTAGGCATATTTTTCCGCGTGATAAAGGACGGACCTGTAGTTTATCCCATATTCCCAATGGCCACCGATGATCGAATGGCCAGTTGAATCGCTTGCACGCAGACAAACCCCGTAGATGATTGCGCCATATTCGATTGCAAGCTGGATATTCTCGCCCTTTATTCTTGTCCCGTTTGACAAGTACCACTTCACATGGATAGGCGCTGTTCCACCTGTCACCGAGGACTTGAGACTCAAGAGGCAACTTCGAAGGATCATTGCGCCCTCGCAAGTCTCCCTACCTGTAGATCGATAGTCGACGGATTGAAGCGGTGTGGCGGGTGAAGCCGTTGTGGGTAATGTTGCTTGAACAGAGGATAGCAAGACGAGACCCACGCCTATTATGAGGACTAGAGCCGAAGTGCGTATTCGCAAGGACGCTCGAATGAGATCAAAGCCTTGCAAGCTTGTTTCCACTCTATGTTGGGTATGAGCATCCACAATAAGAGCTGGCTAGGTGATCCGTTATCAATAGATATCAAGCGAAATATTTCCACGTCAAAAAGATCGACTTTCATCGTCAACATTCATGTCAAAGCCAGCTCCAAACTCTTCCGAGATAGGCTGTGCCGGCTCAAGCTAGCTAAACAAATCAGCTCCAGACCCCAGTGAAAATCCTTGAGAGAAGATTTGATGACAAGCGGCTTGGATCTACTCCGATGAAATCGTCACAAGTGCACCTACGGTGTTCCAGTTTCTTGTAGTCGCCTTGACCGACAGCACCTTTTCAATCGCGTTGTTCGAAAGTTTGGTTCGCCCGTATCCGTTCGGACAATATAGATAGATTTCTCTACCTTTTACCAGGAATCGATCGGGGAAGGCACCCAACGAGTCTAACTTCCCCACGGCTCCTTCAGCGGGTAATTCTGCTGAGAACGTGACGTGTAACTTTGAATGATCGACGCTCTTTTCGCTCAAAAAGGGATTATGGGCGGCAATTTTTTTCAACTCATTCGCAGTTCTCACGATAACAGACACCGGAAAACCAACATCGCTCAAAATCTTCTTTCTGATGATCTTGGACAAGTCGTCCGCCGATGTTTTCGCAGCTTCGAAGATCACGTTTCCACTTTGAAGATAGGATCGTACATGTCGGTATCCTAACGCTTCGAATGAAGAGCGTAGCTTTTCCATATCGACGATTTTTTGCCCGCCCACATTGATTCCGCGTAGCAATGCAACATAGGTTGCCATGGATTAGACCGAAGTCTATAACCGAAACTCGAGACTATAGAATGTGCGATCCAGTGATCAAGTAGGAGGATATGTTCTAGCCGCGGCAAATGCGTCTCCGGACTAACACGACAGCGCCTGCGAGGATGGCAGCGCCGACTCCGGCTAAATAGCCCCACAATGGGTTCTGCGTCCACCACGTCGGATTGAGGGGAGAACCGCTGGGAGGATTGGTGCCGTTGGAAGGATTGGGCGAGTTCTGGCCTGATTTCGACAGCGTAACCACGCCTGAAGGCCCCCCGGTGCTTGTCAGGCCGGCAGGGTCCTGCGCCTCCACTCTAAACATGTAACTCGAGCCTGAGCTCAGGCCTGAAACGGTGTACGCGAGGACGTTGCCTGGGACAGTAGCGGTGACGGTTGCGTTCTTGATGATCAGATACTTACTCACCAAAGTATCGTCGGTAGCACTACTCCACTGAAGTGAAACACTAGATGAGTTCACCTTCGTCAAGGTGAGCGTACTCCCGTTTGGCCATTCTGGCGGTTTCCCGTCTTGGGTGATATCACCATAGAACTTGATCAACGGGTAATTGTCAGAAAGAGGGCTCTGGCTTCTGTAGTGGTAGGGGAGAGAGAACTCGACTATTCCACGGTACAGTGTATCCCCGATACCGTCCGGTTGCCCACAAATATTCTGGTTCGCGCCGCTGCAATTGTCCGATCCTATGTAGTCAGACCAATAGTTCCCGCCAGAAGGGTATCCATTGTCCCATGCAAGAACGATTCCCGGTACGTGATCTGCTTGGTCTTCAATGTTGTAAATGAAATTGTTGTGATACACGATCGTGTTGTACACATAGGATGTGCCTACAGTGTAATCGAAGTCTCGGAAGCTTATCCCAGCAACGTTGTACGTCAAAGTGTTATCGGTGACGTTAAGACCATTACCCCCTAGGATAGATATCCCAATCAAGTTCCCCGAGATCCAGTTCCGCTCAATCAAGCCATTCACGAAGTTAGCAAGGGTCAACCCATCTCCACGATTATCCTGAACGCGATTTTGCGACACGACAGGATTGACAGCATTATCCAACCGAGCCCCCGTAAAATTGTTAGAGGCAAAAAGATTGCTAACTATCGTCGTGTTTGCTGAGTTGTCCACGAAGAGCCCATTCTGACTCTGCGAAACAACGCAATGTGCGAGGGTGAGATCCGTTGACCGAAGAACCCTTAATGCATCGCATCTGTTTGTTGCAAAATCACTTTCCGAAACGTTCACTGCTGCGGATTCGACTACCATTAGACCGTCACAGTTGTCGTTGATATGGCTGCGAACGAGCCTCGCTTGGCTAACGTAGGCTAACAGGAGCCCGACACCGGCCTTGCCGACAGTTGTCACGTTTGATACATCAACCATAGAACAGCTGGCAATGATCAGTTGACCAACGGTCTTGTTGGCCAGTTTGAGACCAGCACACCGACTGTAGTACAGTACAGGCTCTCCGTTGACAAGATTGTTTGCTTGAATGGAGTGCGAGTCGAAATAGGATGGATAGTCATAAGGGGGCGTGGGAGCCTCCATTCGGATCCCAGCTCCGGTCATGATGTTGCCCGAGAGCGTGGTCGAATTTGCGCCAATTCGAATACTCGTGCTCGTCGTCTCCAGAACGTTATCACTAATCCCAATCTTCGAACCTCCAACCACTATGCCCTCAGTGGTATCGAAAACGCTATTCCCGCTAATCGTTGCGCCGACGGCGTACACGTCGATGCCCAAATACGATAAGTTGCGGCCTAGAATTGTGTTTCCTGATACTCTCATGCCTGCTGGGCCGTGGGACGAGAAGATCGAGATTCCTCCGTCGATGACCAAATTATTCGATATTACAAGATTGGTGCTAAACGGGCCTGGATCAGGGTCCGCTACTGATATGCCCCCATATGATACAGTATTCCCTGACACCGTGACATCTTGGGACCCCTCAACTCTAACACCCTGAACAGTCCCGTTCAATTTCGAGGTTAGAACGGATCCGTGGTTCGCGTTGATGAGATAGACTCCACCAGACCCCAGCGTCAGAATGTTCTGCACGATGAAGAACTCAGTAGTATGCTGAATCTTGACCGCTGCCTGGCCCTGTGCAGCTGCTATCGACCAGCCTTCAATAAGGTACGGATTCTGCGCAGTTCCACCGCCGGAAACCACACCATTTGACCCAACGACAAGGCCAGAATTTCCGTCAATCAGAATTGGCACATGAGGCTTGGTGGAGAATGTGGCTGAAGCAAGCCGGACCTGGAAGCCCCCCGATATCGCAACAAGAACGAGCAGTGCCATTAGCCCTAGGAAGCGTCCCCCAACGTTCAGCCTCAAGTTTGGTGAGAACAGCCTGCGATAACCGGACAGTGAAGGCCCACTCGATTGGTAGAGTCATTCGAAGTCATAAGCGTTGGGGATAGCCGCGAATACAAACAGACGGTTGACCATACGATTCCCAGCTCGCCAAGGGAAAGCCGTGAAAGAACACTAGACAAGCTAGCTTGCCGGCACTGTGTCAGTTAGGTTCTCAGATATGTTACGCTTGAATCTTGGATAGAACCGAGCTAGTAGAATGCCATAGACGAGGTAGGCTACTAGTCCTATTACGGTAGAAATGACGTCATACAAGGCGCCAAACTCGGAACCGAGACTTGTCACGCTGAGCACTATCCATAGTGCGATACCAAATACTATTCCTCGAGTTCGGAGGCTGCGGTTTTTCAAGTATCGATCATGTACTAGCGAGAAGATGAGTCCCAGAATTGCGCCGCCAATGACTCCGGAAAGAAACACGTCGACAGCGATCACGTAGATTGTAGCTGCCTCTAAACTTCCAATCGGGCTTGTTGGCGCGAAAACCGTTCCCTCAAGGGTTCTTCCGATAACGTCATAGTTTTCAACAAGGAAAAAGTCGCCAACGGCGGCAATTCCTCCTGCCACCAATCCCGCAACGATGCCAGCCCTAGCTGCCTCGAATCCCGAAATCACCAGAACTATTCCAATTGCAGCCAATACAGCGCCAGGAGTGAGGCTGTTCACCGCGAAAAAGATCACTGACAGCCCAGTCAGATTTATTCCGAGGTAGACGAGCCGCTCGTTCCAGCTCGTATGAATAATATCCTTCGCGACAATCTTCCGATACCTAACAAGAGTCGTTGCTAGAATGATGAAGCCGATTACACCGACGAAAAAATCCGTAGTAAGACTAGACTGGTAATCGCCGAATGTTAAGAGAAGTCCTATTTCGTCTCCGATGAGACCCGCGCCGAGACCGAAGATTATCGCGTATGTTCTGACTAGCCTTGGTCGATTGAAGGCGATGCCAAGCCAACCGGATAGAGTGACCATTCCCAGTCCGTACCAGAAATGATGAAAGTGGATTCCTCCTTTTACAACGACTACGTTGGGGTTCTGTATTGCGAAGGCCCGAGCGGCAAAGAAACCTGTCATGAAAGCAACGGTTCCGACGAAGGTGAGACCGCGGCGATTGATGCTCAGCGGAGCAAGAACGGACAGTCTTCGCCTTACGAAACTCATGTGGAGCCGCCCCCTCATGCTACGAACCTGCGACTGGATATTTATTGAGAAGGCCCCAATGAGCATGACAACGATTTGGGCACGCGTTCCGAGTCGGACATCCTAGGTCAAATGGAATATCTGGATTTGTGGTGGGGCCTGAATCGGTTCCGAGTAGAAAGGATGAGGAGGAACGTGTTTCTTCCGGGCCAATAGAATACCCAACACTAGGACGAGCGTAAAGAGAAACGCGGCGACCATTGTGAGAACCAGTATCTCCAGATTTTTTCGATTAAGCGATTCTTGTTGCATTTGTATTTGCTCTGCGTAAGGATAGACGGACGAATACGGGACCCCCAAGGGCAGCGAGAGGTCCGTTGTTGGATGTCCCTGGCCGTTGAGCGTTGAAGAACTTGCGAGCCAATCGTAGACATAGGCCAAAGCGTAGAAGTCAAGAGTAGACGGCGCTTCAAGCGAGTTCACGGGATTCCCGGCTGTTTGCCCATATGACAGGAACATGAGCTCAAAGGTTCCGTCGTCTGTCCGAGAAAGTGTTGCATGGCCGAGACCAAGCGCGTGGCCGAACTCATGGCTGGCGATATTGATCATGTCCGTATCAGTCAACTGTGTAGTGTTACTCGGGTCGTAAGCGGCGAGCGTCGTTGTTGTTGGTGCCAAGAAGACTCTCGAGTTCTGAATCCTGAGAGAGGTTAGCCCTAATCCCGCGGATTGAGGCCCGAAGGATTCGACGAATTGAACCTGAATATCGGGGCTACCGCACAGGGATTCATTGATGCCTGAAATGCAGGTGACGAAGTTGAGTTTGCGAAGATAATTTGAACCGTAACTATCCGTGTAAGCAGCGATGGACATGGTCCATCGACTAATTGCTCGACTAACATCCAGTGTGTATGAAGACCTGAACCAAGCCGCGCTCGATGAGGGAATAATCACCGTGGTGATTGTTGGGTCTACCCACGTGCCGCCCTCGGTCGGGATACTGCCTCTAGAAGCCGCGTGAGCGTCTAACGCTGAGCCGAGGGAGATTGTTGGGATCAGAAGGATTATGAGAAGAAGGAGTTTCCTCAAATGCAAAGGCTTCTTTTCCGACCGCGGTTGGCACAAAGAGGTGCCTGCTTGAAGGGTTTTTCCTACGAGAATATTCGCAAGCGTTCTTTGCGTATGGAAAGCCCAGAAACGCGAAAAAAGCACGATTGCTATCTGTGGATGTTCTAGCATTTCAGGTAGGTTCAACCGAACGATTGTCGGGTTATTCGTCTCAAACTGAACAACGGGCTTATCTACAGCCCGACTAGAAGACACTATACGGATACCCACGTGATGTAATGTCGGACAAGCGTTTTGTCCAAGGTTCCGGTATCAACGCTTTCAACGGAAACGAGCTGATAGTAAAGGGAGCGCTTGAGAGCAAAGTCGGCTTGATGGCCGGCTATCCTGGCTCGCCCGTCGCAGAAGTTTTCACGATTCTAGAAGAGAACGCGGAGATTCTCAGAGAGTGTGGATTATGGGGAGAAATGTCGAATGACGAGTCCCAGGGTGCTGCCGCACTCAACGGCGCGTTGGATGTGGGTGTTAATGCGGTTGCCGTGATGAAGAGTGTTGGGCTCAACGTTGCTGCTGACCCGATCAACATCATCAATTACGCTGACAAACTCGGCTTGAGTGGAAAGAGAGGAGGGGCCCTCATTGTCTGTGGTGACGATCCGCATGCCTCTAGCACTCAGGTGGCCGGTGATAGTCGCCAGCTTATGGAGCATCTCAAGATGGCGATTATCGAGCCGAGCACTCCGCAAGAGGTCAAGGACTGGATTGGAGAAGGACTTAGACTCTCCCAGTATTCGAACTTAGTAGTAGGTTATCTTATTACAACTTATCTGGCTGAGGGCGGAGGCAGCGTTACTCTTTCAGAAAATCAGCCCTCGGAAATTACGTTCAAGAATCCGATTACCCTCGACATTTCAAAGGTCGATATCAAACGCAGAGTTAGCATACCCCCCAACACTTGGGACTTGGAGAAGGAAATTGTTAGAGATAGATTCCCGAAGGTGCATGAGTACGTTAGGGATCATAAGTTGGACAAGATTTTCTATGATGATGGTCGGAAGCACCGGATCGGATTCATCGCGGCGGGCATATCCTACAGTTACTTGGAACAAGCTCTCTGGGAGCTGGGACTGGATGAGCAATTTCCGATTCTGAAACCTGCGGTTACCTATCCTCTTGAGCCCGAGATCGTTGGCGAGCTGTCAAAGAAGGTCGAGAACATTATTGTTGTTGAAGAGAAGAGTCCAGCAATAGAGAACCAGGTCAAAACGATCTTGGATGACTTGGTGCAGGAGGGAAGGCTCTCTAGCATGCCAAAAGTCTGGGGCAAGTTCTTTCCTCAAGGCGATGGATTCCCGGAAGAGAGCGGGCTAACGCCATCAAACCTCATTGAGAAAATTGGAAACTTGCTCTTGGAGCTTGGCGATCCTGCTGTCAAGATTGACCAGAAGAAAATTCACAGCGAGCTTGATCTTCTCGCTGAAATCAAAGCATACGGGCTTCTCGTGCCACCCCGATCCCCCGGATTTTGCGCTGGTTGCCCCCACAGGGAAACTCTCAGTGCGGTTCATTCTCTAAGAGATACACCTGAGCACAAAGACATCTTCGCGCATGGCGACATTGGTTGCTACTCAATGTCGTTCCTTCCACCTTTCGGTGAAATGCACAACCTGACGGCGATGTCGCTGGGCGGTGCTGCCGGAGCCGGAATGGACCCGTTTGTGACGAACAAACAGTACGCGCTGATGGGAGATTCGACTTTCTTCTGGAGAGGAATGACCGCAATATCGAACTCGATCAAGGAGGGACAAGATATCCTCTATCTCATTCTCGACAACAAGAACACGGCAATGACTGGCCACCAGCCTACTCCCGAGACCGGACACAATCTGATGGGCGACAAGACCACTCCTCAGGACATTGAGAGTATTGTTCGCGCGATGGGGCAGGGGCAGATCTACGTGAAGAAGATGCCCCCCTCCAACCGGGAGAAGTACATGAAAGAACTGGACAAGGTTTTCGAAAAGCCAGGTGTCAAAGTTATCATAGCCGACAAGGAGTGCGGCATTACTTTTCACAAGAGAAAACGATCAGAGAGAAATAGGATCATCGAGAGACAGGGGTTCGTCAAGAAAGAAACATTCGTCAACATCTCCCAGGAAGTCTGCGAGAACTGTCGTGAGTGCACCAAAAACACAGGCTGCCCAGGACTGACAATTATCGACACTGATTATGGGGAGAAGATCGGCATTGACCAGTCGATTTGCGTGTCCGATACTTACTGCACTAAGGTCATGGCGTGCCCATCCTTCGAGAAGGTAATCGTCACAAGAAACAAACCGCCGAAATCGAGGGTCAAGAAGATACCGCTCGACAACATTCCGACGCCTGCTTCCCATCGATTCAACGATACTTGGAAGATTTTCATCAGCGGGGTTGGTGGAATGGGTGTGGGAGTAATGTCCTCAGTTCTAGCTCGGGCTGGAACCAAGGAAGGATATCACGTCCGGTTTAACGACAAGAAAGGTCTCGCAATCAGAAACGGAGCAGTCTCGGCACACGTTCTATACTCTAATGGGAGAGCAAAGATCTCAACAATCGTCCCTAACGGAAAAGCCGACCTCTTGATGGGCGTTGACATGCTCGAAGCCGAGAGAAGTCTGGTATACGCTAGCCAGGTCCACACGACGGCAGTGGTGAATACCACCGTCGTCCCGACCATTCCGATGCTGGCGGGGATGATGAATTATCCTCCGGATGCGGAGGAGAATATTCGAAGACACACGAATTCTGATGAGTATTTCGGCGGAAGAATCAGCGAGATCTCCGAGCTATACTTTGGAAGCAAGCTGTTCACCAACATTATGCTTCTCGGCGCGGCCTTTCAGAAAGGCCTGATACCCGTTAGCGAACAGAACATTGTTGACGCCATAATGGAAACCGTCCCGGCCAGCCAGAGAGCGAGGAACATGGAGGCCTTTCGCTTGGGCCGGAAGATGGTGGTAGAACCGCAGCTTCTCGAGTTCAAGAATATCGTGGCTGATGAGAGGATCCTCACATTATTCGGGGCAAAGGAAAGCTACCAGTCCATTCTTGATATGAAAGCCAAGCAGCTCTCCCATTCCTACTGGATGTTCTGGCGTGGAAAGAAGATCGCAGACGAATACCGACGGCTAGTAATGAGCACGGTTGGTACGATGAGGCTGGACGAAGATGCTAACAGAGCGATCGCTAGGAGGATATATGACCTCATAATGTGGGGAGACCTTCCTTACGCCGAGAAGTACGTGGACAAGGTTCTAGAGGTGTTCAGGAACGATAGGGAGGACAAGGGCTACGCGGCAACGAGGACGGTTATGCTGGACTTGCACAAGGTTATGGCGATCAAGGACGAGATATACACTCCACACCTGCTAACCGACACTGAGAAGCTCGACCGGGACAAGGTACGATACAATATTGATGACGAGAATGGTGACAAGATAACCTACGAACACATCAACAGACCCGAATTCGAGGTCTTCGGCAAACAGGTCCGATTCGACCTACCGCAATGGCTGGCCCACAACTGGCTGATGAAGATCTTCAAGCACATGAAATGGACTAGGACCATCCTTGACAGTTGGGGATGGCACAAGAAAGAACGCGCGTTCCGCGAGTGGTACAAAGACGACGTCATAGGGTTCTATCTGAAGACTGCACCTTCAAACTATGAACTGGCTCTCAGAGCGTTGAGGGTGATCAACGACCCCTACAGACCAAACGAGTTCGCTGTAACAGGATTCCGCGAGGTCATCTATCCAAAGATGGAGAAGGCGAGACGAGATTTTGAACAGCTTGTTGAGCCGGGACAACAGCTTCCTGTCATCCCGATGATGACATAATCGCCTGATCTTTAGTCTACCCGTCAAGTTTTATCCGAGCAATATTTCGGAATGGATATTTCGAGATCCACCTGATTCTGCTCATCATGATCGATTGAGAGAGTATCGGTTATATCACGCGGGATGCGTCTAGCTAGAACTGACCGATAGCGTTTGAGTTCAGAGATCGTCCATCCGATCAACCCCCTCAACGAGGTACTAGCCAGGCGGCAGTACTACCAGGGGTCTCTCTACGCATCGGCGATCAGAGATCCACGTTTTTCCTCCGGGTTCGGGATGTACCCCCCTCCTACTCCAAAGCTGCCGAAGACAGGGGGCTCGATAGCCTGGATACTGCTCAAGTTCGGATTCGTAGGCGGATTAGGAATATTCCTAAACCAGTATGTTCTCCTTGTCTTAACCGGGTTTTTTGGGCTTTACTATCTAATCGGTGCTGTCCTCAGTAGCCAAGCAGCAGTTCTCGTCAACTTTGTCCTAAACAACTTTCTCGTGTTTAGATCGAGAGAGACCGCCGGGGGTTTCGTCCGGAAAGCGCTGCTCTTCAACGCGGTTTCGTCTTCTGATCTGATCGTCAGAATTCCCCTACTCTTCGGTCTTACAACTGCCCTCGGAATCCCCTATCTATGGTCCAACCTTGCGAGCATATTCTTGACTTTCGGAGGAAGATTCTTGGTAAGCGAGAAGAAGATTTGGGCCAAACATGTTGGCCCAAAAAGCCCAGCGTTACGCTAGATCACGAGCGATGTTCTAATATCGCCTGACAAATGTTTCGACTGGATGGACCAGCTCCAGAACAGGCTGAAGCTCGAGTTGGAACAGCTCTCCAGGCGGAGTTCTCGAGAATCCATCTTCTCCCTTCCGAACGAGGTCGTCAACAAGCGCAACTCGTTTCTTGATGTAATCGCTCTCATCCGCAGCGGGCAGTGGGCCAAAGACTTGGGGTGATGCAAGTCGGACTGCGGCGTACATTGACCAAGCAAGGTCGCGGATCTCCCACTGAGCGTCGGGGGCGCAGCGGAGGTTGAAGAAGTGGATGAGTTGGCGTGGGCTCATGCTCATGACGATGTTCGTGGTCGCCGCGTTCGGCCGGAGATAACGACTGTCCTCTGCTTTGATGCCTTTGGCGACAAATCCTTCTTCGGCTTGACGTGTCAAATCCATAACATCCGTAAAGTTCAGTTCCAGCACGTGTCCGTGAATCTGAACCGGTACCTTGAGGTCTTCTGGAACTCCGGGCGGTTTTAAGAAGCCGTAGCTACGTGTGACTTTCACGTACCGCTGACTGTTTCCACACCATACAGGTTTTCCCTTCCTTCTGACGTAAATGATGTGGTTCGGTACCTCAATACACCATACTATTCCACGGTACTGGATAACCTCATGGTGGCTTGAAGTTGTACCATTAAGGCGGATCAACGGGGTGGTTCTATTTTGAATAATGCTGACTATGTAGAACCCCAACCGATTCCGTCGTCTGGGGCCTACGTAGGAAATATTCGCGGCATGTCCAAGCTTGAAGGCTAATTCTTGAACATCGTCTGCCAAGCGCATTGAGGTAGTATAGTATCTTGTCCATCCGCTCTTCTG
Organism: Candidatus Bathyarchaeia archaeon; assembly: GCA_035935655.1. Taxonomy (NCBI): domain Archaea; kingdom Thermoproteati; phylum Candidatus Bathyarchaeota; class Bathyarchaeia (SeqCode); species Bathyarchaeia archaeon. The sequence continues at coordinate 29,757 of DASYWW010000018.1, read as the reverse complement.
GTCGACTGAGCCATCTCCCTCGATGAGCGCTTTGAATAATAGACGAAGGTCTCTTGGGTTTCGGTTCAATGCCCAGCGGGGAATGAACTTTTGGTGTGCTTTGCCAAGGGGCTTAAGGAACTCTAGAAGTGACTTGTCCTCGATACGCCATCTCATGCAGCCATATTTGTCGATCGACCGATAAGCACTGAAGGGTAGACGCTTGATACAGGACTCGATGTTCTCCGATGTGCTACCGGTCTTTTGAGCAATCTCGATAATATGCCTCGTCCAGCTTCGTTGAGGCGACTCACAAACGCATCCTTCTGATATGAAGTAGCCTAGAAACTCTAGAAAATTCTGATAATCAATCGTGATGTCCTGTCGTAGGTAGGTTGACTGTCCTGAAGCAAATTGCTTCGCAATTGTCGCACCAGGAATGGTTAGGTCCGACTCGTCCTCTCCCCCGTGCCACACTCCGTCCTTCTTGAACTCAATTTGCCCGTGAGGAATCCGGGAGACCGTCGAGGCTTCGAGGAGTTCCCAACGGGTGCGTCCATAGATTTTTACAAATAGTCTGTGATTAGGCGTTACACACAAGTCGACTTGTTTCGCCTGAAAATGATCCATAGGGCCTTCGTAAGAATAGAAAAACAACGATGTGGGAAGATGGTACTCGATCTCGAACGTTTTCGGGTTGAGTGTAGCTACCGCAAGGTCAAGGCTCAGTTCATGATGGTGTTTCCAACCGACTGCCGTAAGTATCTCCGTTTCGGGGTCGTAGCACTGTTGTGAGAAGGATGCGATTCGGTGTCTGACGATCTGGTGGCTTGCGGCTCTGCTAATCCCTTGAAGGTCGAACGTGAAGCTTCCGTGACGAAGCATGCTGTCCTTGCTCATCTTCACTCCCGCCTCCTCCAAGTTCGCGTTGAGTTCGGGATAGTTGGTGTAGCTGAACAGGATTGCTTTGCTTGGCATCCAATCTAGCTCTTGGTGATTGGTATTGCGAGGGCTGAGGCGATTATGGGAGCGGCCTCGCTTAGAGTCTCGACTAGGTCTTTCGTCAACGGGAGATGGTTTGTGCTTCGGGCTAGTTCGACTAGCACTCGCAGGTTTGTTGTGATGAGCCATCTCTTCTCGTCGATCTGGCTTGTCTCAAAGAATTTGGAAGATTCCATGAGGGAGAGGATCTCCTTCTCGTCCGCCTCCGCCAGCCACGTTATGCTGTTGTGCTCGAGAATGTCGTAGTGTCCCAGCTCGAGGGCACGCTTCAACAATCCGCCAATTCTCTCTGCATCAAAGATTTTCTCCCCGTCTAGAACCTTGTCTTGTGAGGTGTGGGTGAACAGCTCGTAGCCTGGGTGCGGAGAGTAGCATGATCGCATTGCGGCGGCGCAGACCCTTTCGAGGTCAGGCTCATAGCCAACAAGGCGAACACGCATGACGAGAAATCCTTCCGAAGAACTGGTGTTCGGCTTCAATAAAAGCGCTTGTAATCCGGACTGTTCCAAGGGCGAAAATCTCACCTGAAGCATATCTTTGTGACTCTCTGGAGGTTTTGGAAGAGACAGTATCCTTAGCTACGCGCTTTGTCCATAGCCGGGACATACGCTAGGGAGACGGTAGGTCAATGGCCGAAGATGAAGAGTCCGACAGCGAAGCGAGACAGGAACGTGAACAGGACCCTCCGGATGATGCCAGAATAGAGCCTTTCCTGGATATGCGGGATCCTACTTTTCGTCGAATTCTTCGGTCCGCGACGAGCAAGTTCAACCAGATGATATGCCCGCTAATGGCTTCCGTCTGTGTACGGGACTTGTGCATGTTCTGGAATGACCACTCAAAATCATGCTACATTGTTGATACATTGAAGATGAACATCTACCATACAGTCTGCCCGAAGTGCGGGTCTACCAATATCGAAATGTCCGCGAGAGAACAGCGATCCGGAAAGGCGAAACTGTACCGTTGCGACACCTGCGGCAACGAATGGGGAGCAGTACACTAAGCCCAGCTGTCTTACTCACATCCTCGACATTAGCCAAAGACCCTCCAGTTATTATACGAATGAAGAACAGCGGAAGCCAGTCAAATCCTAGGCCATGAGAAGAGCGCGCGAAACATGACTGACATGCTAAAGGGAAGCCAGGTGCTCCAGAAGACCTACACCTACATTGAGAACGTGACGAAGGAATCTCGCAAGGCGTTGATGGAGAACTTCAGCCAGAAGCACAAAGGCATCAGTATGAACTCGGCACCTGACACTCTCCGCCAGAGTGTGTTGGACTGGTTTCCTCGTCGAGATCCGATGCTAAAACTCACTCACGAGAAGACAAGCCCGGGAAAGCCAGGTGAGGTTCGGATGGACTTTCGCGGAGAAACGAAGGCTGTGAAGTTCAAGGTTCACCTTCACGCGGTATTCGCGGTCAGTGGCCAATCGCCTGATTCACCGGCGTTTCTGAAAGAAGTCAACCTCTCGGTCGACCCTAGAGAATTCTCTATGTAGAGCCGAGACTCAATGAGTCTCGTCAGCACATTCACTCTATCCAGTCTAGAGCTGACCAGATTTTTCATTGCCATGGTTCTCATACTCTTCACCGCTCATTCTTTCGGCTTCCTACTCTATGAAGCCAAGCTTCCACGCGTAATCGGAGAAATCTTCGGTGGACTAGTTCTCGGCCCAACCTTTCTCGGGTATGTTGCACCTGATGCTGAGAACTGGATCTTCGGCGCGTTCCCCTCGGAAGGCCAGCTGATTTCCGTAATCTCCTACATCGGGCTGGTTCTTTTGATGTTCATATCTGGTTTCGAGATCCAGAGAGCCTTCTCGAAAGAGGATCACAAGATCGCTACCTCGTTCTTGATTGGTGCTACTGTTGTTCCGTTCATTATTGGAATGCTTATTCCCTTCGTCTACAACTTCTCGCCGTACACGGGGCCAAACGGGAACATGCTCTCGCTGGCCATAATCGTCGGCATCGGGGTCTCCGTCACGTCAATCCCGGTGATCTCGAAAATCTTCATTGATCTGAAGATCATGGACACGCGATTTGCCAAGATCGTTCTGGCGATTGCCACAGTCGAGGATATCATCCAGTTCGGGGCGCTGGCTATCGCCACAAGTGTTGGGGCTTCCGCCTCTGCATCACTATCCCTGATTGGCTACACTGCTTTTGTAACTGTCGCGTTTTTCGGAGGGGCTCTGCTGGGTCTACCCAGACTGATCCGCTACACGATAAGGTCCAGGTTTGACGTTCTGATCAAATATCACCCGTCAAGGTATGCCCTGTTTCTCTGCTTCTCAATGGTGGCATTGGCGAGCCTTCTCAACGTGAACATTGTCTTCGGCGCGTTTCTAGCCGGAATAGCAATTGGAATGATGCCCGAGGAAGTCTTCGCGCTCGCGAAATCTCAGGTCAAATCAATATCCTTAGCCGTTTTCACACCCGTTTATTTTGCCGTTGTCGGATTGAAGCTTGATCTAGTTCACTCATTCGATATTCTCTTCTTTCTGGGATTCATGCTGTTCTCTACCGCACTCAAAGGTGGAGGGGCGTTAGCGGTGGGAAGGCTGATCAAACAGAAGAGGCTGCCGAGCCTCAACCTTGCTATAGCTCTCAATGCAAGAGGCGGGCCAGGAATCGTTCTCGCAACCGTCGCCTTCGACCTTGGTCTAATTTCGGAAACATTCTTCGTTGTACTCGTTCTGACGGCGATCGTTACCTCGTTGATTGCAGGATTCTGGCTGAGGTACGTGAAGAAGAAGGGGTGGGAATTGCTCTAGATTGGGCCCCTATCTTTTAGCCTGAGTCTCCTCTAGTTCTTGGGCTGGACGTTGACAAAAGACTCCGGATCCGAAGCTTTTGCAATAATGAATTACGAGAGGGGTAGACAGCTTGAGCAGACTGAGACCGGTCTGGCGCTAATCATTTTCGGAATATTGTTCTCTCCGATCCCGGTAGTAGGCCCTGTAGGGGGTCTAATCGCTCTCGTCGGAATCATGCTGACGATCATGGGGCGTGAGTCCTATGGCAAAGCTCAAGCTAAGAGCGTGGTAATTGGAGCAGCCCTTTTTGTCGCCGGTGTCTTTCTGACCTTTGTCGAATCAGTTGTCTATACCCTGTTCTTCCTTTCTGTTCCCGGGAGCATCTTTTCTCTCATATGGGCTCCTGACGATGCTCTGACGAAAGCTCTCGTTCCCTATTTGACAACGTTCTTCGCAATCGGGGCTGCGGGTACGATCCTGACGAGTATAGCGCTCATGTTCTTCATCTTTTTTCTACAAAAGATGCCGGGACGACTACTAACGCTAGCGGCGGCCGCTGCTGGAGTTGCGATGAGCGTTCTGGTTTTCTCACTACTAACTTATGACATAACGATTAATTTTCCTGGCCAACACGATTCGTTGTTGATAGCATATCGAGAGGGGTCGGATCAATATGTCGCTCAAGCCTTTGAGTTTCAAGCTCTGATCGTAGGTCTCCTCGGATTCGTTCCAGCGATAATTTACGCGGCGATATACTACAGACTCTATTCCAACCTCAACTAGTCTTATGCCAAAAACAGCGCTTGGAATAACCTCCGAAAGACACTTCAGCCTGTCTGAGGACATTTTGAGTGGTAAGTCTTGAAAGAGGTCTCGTCTGAGATAGTGATTGAGGCCCCTGCGGAACGGGTCTGGGAGGTATTGACAGATTTTGCCAAGTTCCCAGAATGGAACCCGTTCATCAAACAGATGGCAGGGGAGCCAAGGATAGGGGCGAAGCTTGAGGTTCGGCTTGAGCCTCCTGGAGGAAGAGCGATGAGCTTCAAGCCGAAGATGGTCAATGTGGAGACGAATCGTGAGATGTGTTGGCTCGGAAAACTCTGGATTCCGGGCTTGTTTAATGGTGAACACTGCTTTACGATTGAGGCATTAGATGAGAAGGGAATCCGTTTTGTTCAGCATGAAAGGTTTACAGGATTGCTGGTTCCATTCATGGCGAAAAGCCTCGACAGAGACACAAAAAAGGGATTTGAAGCGATGAATCGTGCTCTGAAGGAGCGAGCCGAGAAAACCTATTGATTGCCGACAGATTCTTTTAGGAAAAGATTCAGCAGATGGTTTGGCAATAGAAGTTGAACAACATTTCTATTCGACCCATTCAGTTGGTCTACGTGACACCGTTAAGGAAACTTAGGGATGAAGTTTCGAGTCGTTGACTTAGGCAGAGACTGGAAAGGTCCTCAGCCGATACCAAACCTAGCCGAAGCGCGGAATACCTTTCTTACAGATTTGAAAGACGACGAGTATGTCTTGTTCATAGACAGTGATGAAGAAGCGCCTAGAATGCTTCTGGACTACATTTCTAGACTAAAGCCCCAGTATCCCTACTACGCTATCAGAAGACTCGAGATGTTCAACAATCGAGTAATACCTAGGTTCAATCCCTCCTTCAAAGGATGCTTGCTGTCCAACAAAGTGAAATATGCAGGGCACCCTCACGAGCTTGTCTACCCTAGGAAACCAGTTGGCTGGATTGACGTACCGATGATCCACAACCATGTGGGTAAAAGCAGCTACGTTCAGCCTGATTGGTACACAACCAGACTCTTTCGATTCCTTCAGATACTCTTCAAGCTAAGAGACATCGCAATAGGCTATGACAAGTATGCAACCAGCGTCTAACTAAGCCCGAACTCACTTACCTTTGCATTTCTTGCGAGAGCTCGAATCGATACAGCATGGGTGATCTCGCGCTTTGAAACAGCGCGCCAGGGAGGGAGCTTAGCCTTTCGCTTTCCCTGTTCTTTCGGGAGTTAGGCTTACGCCGATTCGGACGCCTTTGCCCTCGTAGCTTTGGCATTCACAATCGGATTGGCCAGTGCAAACTTCCCATTGGCCGTGGTCGCGGAGAAGAACGTGAATTGGGTAGTCTCTTCTTTCAGATTGCGGGGATTCGTTGCCGCAGGAGTCGCAACGGATTTCCAGGGTACTAATGAATGACTTGCCGTGATGGTGTCCCGGCGAAATCTCATCCGAGCCAAATGCCCCATAAGTTCTTCCGAAATTGTGGCCTGTAGCATTGTAGTGCTGCTTTCGCACCCGTTCGACGAAAACTACCAATCCCTTGAATTTGCCAAAGTCTTCACCGAACTGTTCGGGGAGCTTCTCCAGCACTGACTTGTTGGTGGTGGACTGGTTCTTGGTCTCAGGGACCCGAATTTGGTTGGCCTGTTCAGCTAGATGGTAGACCTTGTCTGTCAGATCCCTAGCTCTATCCGAGGGACCATTTACTGTCGCTTCTCTAAGGAGCTGGTGAAGCTGGATTTCTAGATCTCTCAGCGTCTGCTGGAACTCAAGGAACTCTTTCGTTCTCAACTCCGATGGCATAAGTTCAGGAGTAAGGAATCAGAAAGTTAGAGATGTTGTTACCCGAGAACCACGCAGCGCCGAAGACAGGCATGCCCTCAAGCGTTTCCTCTTCTTTGGATCTCGAGCTTGTCAGTATTCTTTGTCGATGGGTTTCGATAAGAAATTAAGTCTGCTTGAGGAAACAATGAAGCAATGAGAGATAGTCTCAGGAGCTAGAGACCCTTGCAATTTGCGAAATCCGGAATCGACACGCCGTTGAAGGTCTCCTCAATATTTGGGGTCATCATCGGAGCATTGCTACTTTCCAGTCTCGCTACCGTCGTCCCTACCTTGAGTCTGCTGCCTGTGGACCACAGCTCACCTTTTCCACTTTCCCTTATCGAGTTACTGAGCATTATGGACGCGGTATTCGTAATCTTGGGCGGTCTAGTTGTCCTATCTGCTCGTGTGGACATTGAACGTAGGGGAGTGCTTGCCTTCTTTGTATTCGTCGCCTCCTTATTTGCAATGTTTGGGTCGCTGGGCTTTCTCAGTTTCTTACTAAGACCCCAATAGGCTTAGGTCAGAAAGGTCTCAACACGAAGATGGATCTAGCCTGAGATCTGTGGGATCTTCACAGTTTCCTCTTCTTCCTCTTCCAGACGTGTCTTGATCCGTTTCAGCCGGAAGAAATCCTCTCTCGCTCTCTCTTGGAGACTCAATTCTATGTAGTGAATTGTATTCTCGATTCGTGGGATGACGATATTTTCCAGGCTGCTGACTCGTCTTTTGGTGGCGGAGATGGCTTCGGCTAATCTGCGAATGGCGGCTTCCGCCGCTGAGAGTTCAACCACGTTCTTGACTGCCTCAGTCATTAGTGCGACGGCCTCGTCGAGCTTGGCACTGCTTCCAATCATTGAATAAGGAAATCCTTCTAGTGCCTTCAGTTTCACAGATACGTGGGGTATAGAGACACCGATGACGTTTCGAGTCGACGCGTCGACATCAAACCGGTCCTGGCTTGTTAGCGATGTCTCTTCCACCCTTGTGAAGCCCATGAGCATCTGAGCCTCTGTGAACTTCTCGTAAGCTTGGAACAATAAATCCTGCGTCTTCTGACGGAGGGCTGTAATCTCCCGCGCGAACTGGAAAAACTCGATCATCAATGCATCAAGTTTCTCCCGCAACAAGTCTCCGCCTCGCTGAGCTATGCGTCGTCGTCGCCGGAGGGCGATGAGCTCCATCCGGGTTGGACGAGCACCCGCGACAGTCTCTGACACTATGCTGTCTTCCCGCGATATTTCGGATGATACTTCTTGATCGTAGCAGGGTCGATACGTTTCAGCTCGCTTTCAGGGAGAACGCTGAGCAGGTTCCAACCGAGATCAAGGGTTGCGTCGATGTCTCGGTTTTCGTAGAGTCCTTGGTTGATGAACTTCCTCTCGAAATTCTCCGCGAACCCGAGGTAGAGCTTGTCTCGAGCAGAGAGCGCTTCCTCACCGATGACGGCGACTAGGTCACGGAAGCTTCGTCCCTCCGCATAAGCGTAGTAAAGTTGGTCTGAGACTTCCCGATGATCTTCTCTTGTGCGGCCCCTGCCGATTCCCTCCTTCATCAATCGTGACAGGGATGGTGCGGGGTCGATTGGTGGATAGATTCCTTTCCGGTGTAGTCCTCGATCGATGTAGATCTGGCCTTCAGTGATGTAGCCAGTGAGATCCGGGATTGGATGGGTAACATCGTCTCCGGGCATGGTGAGAATCGGCATCTGGGTGATTGACCCCTTACTCCCATGCAGTCTTCCCGCCCGTTCATAGATCGTAGAAAGATCCGTGTTGTGGAGGAGGAGGAGACCGCAGGCGTCTACAAAGTTGTCGGATCCTTCCACGTCGATGTCGTAAACCCATTCCTCTGTGGATTCAACCTGCTCTATTGCTTTGATTTTCACGCAGTCAGTGTCGTTTAACGAGGCCGTTTGGCTTCTTACGTAAGTAGAGAGGTAGACTTGGTGGGCTTTTCCTCCAACTCCTGCAGGTGTGAGTGAGGGTGACCGGTCGGGGTAGAGCGTACGACACAAGAAGACGAGATCGTCACGGAGTCCAGGGCTAATAGTGGTCATGCAGTATTGTTTTGTCTTATATCGTTCGTTCTGCGAAAATCCGTCTCCGTCATAGTATGCTTTGAAGAACGCACCTCGGATTGGCCTAGGTGCGGATAGTATGGCGCTGGGTATTCGTTTGTGGGAAGCTCGGTGACCGCATCCTAGAGAGGCGTTGAGAAAGTCGTACACGTGTTTGCGTTGAGTTCCAACCCTCCACGTTCCGGACCTCTTATCACCCATGTGAATCGTAGGGGGGGCTCTTCCAAAGACGCTCGTGTAGCATTCAGCTGCATCATTGATGAAATCGGTAGAATTGTTGCTAATGAGAACCTGGTGTTGCCAAGTGCTGTGCTTGCGATTGTACCATCGAGAGGAGTGCCCTTCGGAAACATAGTAGCCGAGGTATCTAGCAAGTTCAGGAGTCAGGGCGATCTGTCGATGGAACCGTTTCTTAACGCTTGGAATCTCTACGGTTTCCTTAGAAACCCAGTCTTCCGGGATTTTGGAAACATGTGCGATTGAGTCGCCAACTCCAAGCTGTCCGGCTTCCACGGCTGATAGTTGCCCGTCGTTTGCACTGAAGACGCTGTGGTTAGGGGTTACGATTGTTTCTCCGAGTTGTGTCTTGATGCGGGTAAGCTGACCCTTGTAGGGATGCCGAACGATATGTCTGATCGGGTGGAACCCGCTCTTACCGTCGTTCGTCGTGGAGAGCGCGTACCAACCATCTATGTTCTTTCTTTCTACGACCCCATCGTTTTCGATGGGACCTTCAATCATCTGAAAGAATTCACTGAGAGAAACGATTCTGACTGATCCCTCAGGGTCTCGAAGAACAACTCTACGGCTGCCATCGACGCTGTACATGTAGCCGGGGTATCCTCGGCGTCCGGGGACCTCTTCTCGCGCTGCAGAGATTTCTCGAAGAGCTTCTGCATAGTTTGTCATGTCGGTGAGTATGACGAGAACATGGGTTCCGAGTTTGACTGCGAAGTATTCGGCTGCTGTCAGGGCGAGTCTTGGGGTTAGAATTCGTTCTATGGCGGGGTCGTCTGCGAGGTTAACGAACATTGTTACATGGTCGAAGGCTCCTTGTTTCTCGAAGTCGTCTCTGAAGAAGCGGGCTTCGTCGGCGGTGATGCCCATGGCTGCAAAGACTGTGGTGAATGGCTCATCGGTTCCGCGGACCTTGGCTTGCCGCGCGATCTGAGCTGCAATCTGGTTGTGGGGCAGTCCGGACGCGGAGAATAGCGGGAGTTTCTGGCCCCGGACGAGAGTGTTCATTCCGTCGATGGCCGACACGCCTGTTTGGATGAACTCGCGGGGGTATTCGCGGGCGAAGGGGTTGATGGGACTGCCGTTTACATCAAGATAATCATCAGGGATAATTCTCGGGCCGCCGTCAGTTGGTCGGCCGCTTCCATCGAAGATTCGCCCGAGCATGTCCTGGGAGACTGGAAGCTTGACTGTTTCCCCTGTGAACCGGATGCTGGTTGATGCTATGTCGAGTCCGCTGGTTCCCTCGAAGACCTGAACAACCGCGACTCCACCGCCGATTTCTAGGACTTGGCCCCTTCTCTCCTCGCCACTCGGGGTCCTGATCTTCGCTAGCTCGCCGTATCCTACCCCTCGGACTGATTCGACGAAGATTAGGGGTCCTGATATTTCTCGGACGGTTTTGTATTCGAGGCCGGTGAGTGAGACCATGTGTTATTTCGCCTTGACAGCGGGTGTTGTCAGCATCTTGAATTCCTGATCGAGACGCTCGTTCAGGGATTGTGCGTAGTCGGTGAATTTGTCTGCCGGGGTGAGTCTCATCCGACTGATGTCGTTCTTGACTGGCAGCTCGAGAACTTTCTGGAGCGGTATGTTTTCGTCGACTGCCTTCTGCATCAAGTTGTAGTAGTGTAAGATCAACCGAATCATGTTGTAGGTTTTGGTCTTGTCGCAGTAGCTGTCGGCGGGGTTGTAGGATTGCTGCATGAGGAAGTCCTCCTTGATCATCTTGGCAGCTTCCAGAATGACCCGTTGCCCCTCGGAGAGGGCGTCGGGACCGACAAGCATGACTATCTCACGTAGCTCCTCGTCGCGCTGGAGAAGATACATGGCTACTTTTCTGAGGTCGACCCATTCGGGTCCGACTTCTTTCGGATACCATGTTTCGAGGGTGTCGAGGTAGAGAGAGTAGCTTGTCAGCCAGTTTATGGCGGGGAAGTGGCGTCGCTTGGCAAGTTCGGAGTCGAGGGCCCAGAAGACCTTGACGATACGAAGAGTGTTCTGAGTGATCGGTTCGGAAAAGTCGCCCCCTGGAGGGGAGACCGCTCCGATGACGCTAATGGAGCCTACTTTGGATTCCGAGCCCAAGACTTCCAGTCGTCCGGATCGCTCGTAGAAATCCGCAAGGCGTGATGCGAGGTAGGCTGGGTATCCTTCTTCGCCCGGCATCTCTTCTAGACGTCCTGAGATTTCTCTGAGAGCTTCTGCCCATCTGCTCGTGGAATCCGCCATTAGCGCCGTGTCGTAGCCCATATCTCGGAAATACTCGGCGATTGTGATGCCGGTGTAGACGCTTGCTTCTCTGGCAGCGATTGGCATGTTGGAGGTGTTCGCGACTAGAGTCGTCCGGTTCATCAGGGGCTGTTGTGTGCGCGGGTCAAGGAGGGTTGGAAATGTTTCGAGAACTTCAGCCATCTCGTTCCCTCGTTCTCCACAGCCGACGTAGACAATGACCTGGGCGTCTGCGAATTTTGCCAATGCCTGCTGAAGCACCGTATTGTGACAGACCATGGGTCCCCATCCAGCGATGAAATTCTCGTAACCTGGGACCGTGATATCGTAGACTTCAGAAGTGGTCGTGATTTGTCGAATGTTGGAGATCTCGTCGAAGAAAGAGAAGTTGGACAGCTCGGAGAGTTTCTCCAACTTCTTCAGCGCTGTATTGTCGTTCGAGCCCGGGGGGGACTTGTCTTTGATTGCGGATATGAGACGTCTGATAACCGTAATGCCCGGTTTCTCTCCATGTGTTGTGTAATTGTACATGTTGAAACCGGATTTTCGCAAGCTCTTTCTCGAGGTCTTACCAAGGGCCGCGGCTTCAGAGAGGACCGATGAATCGATGGGAACAACGTCTACAGCGCTGTGCACTCGCTTCTCAAGTTTCAGAAAACGATCTACCTTCTTGATGTAAGGATACGGGAGTTGTTTCGGCAGAAATTCGTAAAATTCCGAGATCGCCCGGCGCCCTTCAATTGCCATGCGATGGTAAATGTGTCCGCCAATCTCTCTGTGCCTGGTTCTATGGAGGACTCCCAACCGTGCCAGCAGATAGGAGAGTCCTAACGCCATCTCTTCGCTTGCAGTTGTGATCTCTAGAGTGCGGTTGCTGAATGATCCGTCGCCAGCGACGTAGCCTGCGAAGAATCCCCCGATCACTTTGTCCGGGGACATTGAGACAAGGTCTGGAACTTTCAGCGTGCGAGATTTCCTCTTCTTGGGAAAACCGACGCCAACAAGAAGATGGACCAGTGCTCTGCTGTCGATTCTCTCCAACAGTCCTCCACTGTGTGTCCCGCGATGAGGTGTCAAACCGAACAGTCTGTTTGCGAGCTGAGAGAATCTGCGGAGTACCCGCTCGTCGTTATTGAACAGGATAACGCTTCCGCGTCCCCGGAGCATGCCATCGGAGAGGATTAGCCCGAGAAACTCTGCCAGTTCAAGCGTCATTTCCTTCGGGAGTATTATGCTCCAGCCCTGTCGTTGAGCTCTGACCGACGCAACAGGAATCCTCTTGCCTGTGACCTGCGCGAGGCGCCTCAGAAAGCCGAGTGTAGGCCTCGCTTTCCTACTCCAATAGTTCAGGAGACTCTTGTAGCTCACAACTAGGTTCCTCGCAAGGACCTTGAGAGTAATGTCCACCTTCAGGCTCTCTATTGTTGCGATCATCGTTTCGATGGCTTTGGGATCGTCGACTCTGATGTCGTCGGGTAGGAGTTTGTAGGGGTCGATGGATTTCAGGTCTAGATTGAGCGCGATCTTTCTCGGTGTTAGAAGGTACGCACCGGGTTGGAGCAGTTTGGCAGACGTTTCCTCTATTGTGCCGTCGCGGCGCAGCTGCTGAAGCTTGTGAACGGGAGTGACTCTGACCCTACGCCCACTTCGGGTCTCAATTTCGAGAAGCTCATTGCTAGATCCTTTGTAGCCCATTGAGGCCTCGGCGTTTGTGAACTCGGGATTGGAGAGCGATACAACTCTGGGAGGGTTAGAGTAGGAATAGAGAGTCTCATCTCCATTGTCATCGATGGCCCGGGAGTTTCCCTTATCATGTACAAGTTCTCGAATTCTTCTTATCCTGCCATCCGCAAGCAGAACAGGAGTTTCTCCGTCGAGGCACTTGCCGCTTCCGAAGGGTCCGGGGACGGCGGCTGTTCCTCCTTTTGCGACGGGGAAGAAGAAGTCGATGATTCGTTGGCCGGTGATGAGTGGGATTTCGCTTGGGAGTTTGCGTTTGAAGGGCCTGGCGATTCGTACGGGCCAGGTGTGCATCATGAACAATGAGATGGGTCCGGTCTTGGTTTCCATCTCACCGATAGGCTCGGTGATAGTGTAGTCGCCCTCAGGAACGATTGAAGTGATTTTTCCGGACTGGTTGGGAGGGACCATTATCCGTTGCGTAATCAGAGTGGTCTCTTTGACTGTCCCGAGAACATCACCGCCGGAAACTTCCACTCCCCTATCTGCGGTGGGAACGAAATGCCATTTCTTGGATCGATCGATGGCGGCGGGGGCTAGTCCTCTCTTGATGAAGGGTCCGGTCTTTTCGAAGAGAACTGTTAGGGGCCGTTGAATGCCGTCGTAGATCTGGCCCAAGATTCCGGGGCCGAGTTCTACTGAAAGTGGTTTGCCAGTTCTCTCGACTTTTTCGCCAGGTCGGAGGCCGGCGGTTTCCTCGTAGACTTGGACTGTCGCGTTTTCGCCGTCTATCTTGATAATCTCGCCGATGAGCCCTTGGTCGCCGACACGGACGACTTCGTACATTTGGGCGCCGAGCATTCCTTCGGCGACGATGACGGGGCCTGCGACCCGTGCGACCTTTCCAGGCTTGAAGTCAGGCATGAAATGTGACCTTGTAAGTGATGGAGGGTCGAGTTTCTGGCCGGTTGTCATTAAAACCTTCCTCGTTACACCAACGGTTACGCCAACCTCATAACCAACTGCGAGGTTGGACGCTTGTTGTCGCATCCCTTCCTTTCAAAGAGTGATGATGAATTGTTTAGAGGAGTAGCATCGAGAACCCCACTGTCCAGCTTCAAACGTCTCATACAGATTTTGGTGATTGGATCTGATGGTGATCATTGTCCTGAGAGCACTTACGCGGCTGCAAAAGAGGTTGGAGCTGAGATTGCCTCTAGAGGAGCAGTTCTTGTCACGGGCGGTCTTGGTGGAGTCATGGAAGCTGCTTGTCGTGGCGCGAAGGAGAAGGGTGGAATGGTGGTCGGGATCCTTCCACAAGAAGACATGAGCTACGCGAACCCCTATTGCGATATAATCGTACCAACAGGAATGGGATTCTCACGGAACTACGTGACAGCATACTCTGCTGACTCCGCTATTGTGGTAGGCGGAGGAGCTGGAACCTATGTGGAAGCACTAGTCGCCTACGGGAAAGGAAAACCGATAGTGGCGTTGAAAGGGACAGGGGGAACAGCGGACAAGATCGCCGACAGCTACCTAGACGATCGAAAAACGGTGAAAGTCATGGCCGCCCCAACACCCAAAGACGCCGTCGACCAAGCACTAGACCATGCCCTCAACGGCAAAAGAGGAATACGGTACTTCCAAAGCGTCGCAAAAATGCTCTAACAGGTCCTCGGGATTGAGGACCGTGTTTGGGATTACATTCGCTGCTCACTACGACTAATCAAAAAATCCTTGGAAAGATAGTAGGAGACGCATGTCAGCGGAAGTACAGATCACGAGTCAGAAATGGGAGTGCCCTAATGACGGGACAGACCTTACTGAGCTCATTCGAAAGCATAAGATAGAGGGCATGTTCAGTAGAATTGAAAATACCCCAGAACTATCTTTAGATCCATTCGTCAAGTGTCCCGGGCTTTGTGGACTAAAGGTAAAACCCAGATATATTGAACCTTTTATTCGCTCTTCGCCTCCTTAGAATACACCTTTCTCGTTCACTGTTCGTCTGGTTTCCTGCTGGTGAGAGCATCACGAGTTCTCGAGGATGCCGCAGTGCTAATGCAGGGCATAGTGAAGCTTATCGATGATCGGGTTTATGATCTCCTAGTTGCTCTGGCCGAAAGAGTCGATGTCCGGGGCTTGAACTGAGATTGAAGGATGTTCCGGGTCTTTGTTGGGGTCTATTTTCCTACGTATCGCGGCTTTCGTGGTCCGCCCTTTGTCCTTTGCGAAGCTTTGGAACTGGCCGGCTTGTTGCGCTTGTTGGGTATTTCAGGTCGGCGGCTCCCTCGTAGGACCTGTTCAGGGGATGAGAGGGATCGGGTGGGCTTATTGCTATGACTTGGTCGTCTGTCACGAAAATGTCGGTTCCTAATCCTAAGTGTGAGAATGCAGCCTTGACAGCTTCAGCATAGAAGATGCTGGCCTTCAATCCCATATCGTGTTTGACGATAAGTGTGTGGCTCCTTCCGTCGAATGCGTAGTCTGAGGTGAAGGCTCGGCCGTATTGGGCGCCGAGGAATTCTAGCGCTTTCAGAACACTGTCGAAGTCGAATTTTTTGAACCAGAAGGTTATGATTCCAGGTGCCTGGTTCTCGCCCCACCAGCTTCCCATCTCCTTTGCCTGTTCGATGGTCAGATAGTCGAAGAATTTCTTAATGGTACTGATTGAGGTTGTGACTGTTCCGAATTTTTCGGCGTTTACCTCCCACTCTACGTACCGTCTAAGAGCCTTGTTGGCCATCTGGTTCATGCTGACTCTTCCTTCTGAGGAGAGTCCTTCCATTTTCTTGTCGACGTCGCGGTCTATACGGAACGTTCTCGTGACTGTGTCGGGAGATCGTCGGGTTTCAGTTTTTAGAGCGGTTTCAATCGATGTCATTACAGACTATCACATTCTATAGCAACTGCAATCATGTACAGGCATTTAGATAAGCTTGGCCCTACTCTATCACAGAGAGTGTGTTTGCGACCGCATGTGAAGGATAGACTTCTTATGCTGGCAATAGATTGCAAACGGTCTAATTGCACACATAACGCAAAACCTTGCATTGCATACAGTCAATAGGATTGCCAGTTGCAAGCGGAGAGAGACGTACCCCTTAAGTGCTTGCAATGGCTTACTGGTGCTAAGAGGAGCAAAAAGTGACCTTAGCAACTTCGCGGACCACGCTCGAGCTCAAACAAGCACCGGTTTCAAGCTCACGAAGCGTCACCAGGACCCTTAGACTAGATGAGGACGTGGAAG
The DNA here is from genome assembly GCA_035935655.1 of Candidatus Bathyarchaeia archaeon. Taxonomy (NCBI): domain Archaea; kingdom Thermoproteati; phylum Candidatus Bathyarchaeota; class Bathyarchaeia (SeqCode); species Bathyarchaeia archaeon. Next base: position 13,902 of record DASYWW010000018.1, on the reverse strand, counting down.
CAGGTATCGTCGAGATGGCTGAAAGAGAACAGTTCTCTTTCAACCTTCTAGCCAACAGGGCACTCAGGAAACTTGTAGAGTGGGATGACAAGGCCGGGAAGTTCGGCTTCATCCAGGTTCCCACATCGTTGGTGGAGAAAGTCTTCAGCATCCTTACTGATCAGGAGGCAAGGGAACTCGGCAGAGAGGCGGGGACCAACACTATCCCCGAGATGGTCCTGTTCTGGTTCAAGAAGTTCAACCCAGAGAATGCATTGAAAGCCCTAGAGATGATAGGTAGCTACGGAAACGCTTTCAGACTCCAGTACACCCTCGATGGAGAAACTGATACCGTGGTGTTGAAACACGATCGAGGCCCTAGGGTTTCAGCGTTCTACACGGAACTGCTCGGGTCCCTCTTCAAACCCATGGGGGCCAAAGTCGAGACCCGCGAGACCGACGGTCAAGTAGTTGCGACCATTACTCGTCCGGCGGTGAACGTAGGCGGTGGACAACGAGATTCTCCGTTGATTCCCAGCTTTCCGGGGTTTAAGAATGGAAGAGGCTACAGGGGATAAGCGGAGCTCGGCGATAGAGTCGAAGAAGGACCTGCGTAAGACGCAGGGGTGGATTCGGATGCATTCCGATGAGAGTGCAAAGACTCTTTCAGCCGATGATCCGGAGGATAGTGCGGCCAAATCGCAGGATCACAAGGTTCGCAAACTTGAGAAACCCGCGGAATAGTCAAAACGGTTTTGAAGGCGGAAACATCGCCAGGTCGTACCGTTGTCAGCTATGATCCTTTCAGTTCGATTATCGTTTCTGAAATTTGCATTAGTATGGTCGGTCTTATTTGGCGTAGCTTAACTGATTCCCGCGATGCTGCGGAGATTCTTTAACCGCGTTGCGCTCAATCCAGTCGGGAATGACGACCGCTCGAAAGAGCTCCTGAATGGATATGTTCCGCCTTCTCGCTACCCGTTCAAGCTCATTGAACCTTCCATCTTCTATGGTGACCATGAACTTATGCAAAGGCCATAACCTAAACTTCTGACAAATGTTTTACCGCTTCCCGCGAAGACCTGTTTACTTGTTATCTCAATTCGAAACGTGTTCAGATACGATCCTTCTTCGACATCGCAAGTGTGATCTGGGATTTCGACGATAATAACGAGGTGTCCACAGTGTGTTAGGATAGGTTACTTTGTAAACGTCGTGGTTAAATGGAAAAATTACGAAATGTAGCGATAGATAGACGATGGATGCGATGCTATCTAACAACGAAAAAAGGGGAGGATTTCCCTTCTTGGAAAGTCGAGAAACAGAGACCGATGGCCGACTAAAAGATCTACTTGTCGACCTCATAGATTCTTCAAAGACATTGGAGGTAAGAGTCTGGCTCGACGGAGTGTATGCTGACATCGGTGACGACCAAGTCCGTGGAAATTGGATGAATGATCGCGATGTGTACTTCAAAGTCGAAGGAAGAGTAGACAAGAGGAACGGTTCATGATGGTGCTCGATCAGGACTTGGATGCGAATCTTTGCTCGTCGTGCCTGGAACCCACAAACCTAACATGTGATAATTGCAGACTGTGTCTCGAACACTGCTGCGCTTGCTCAATCGACATTGAGCCGACTGACACAATGGCGGGATGATCGATGAGCGAGTTGAGAGACAGAATCCAAGAGAACTACAGGTGGACGGCTTACATGAAACTGAAGGGACAGACATGGGCCCGAGGAGAGGACGAGATACTGGACGAGTTCGACGGTTTCGTCCAGTCGCTTCGAGGCGTAGGCATAGACTACCACATCATCGTCACGGTTGACGGCAGAACCCCTCGACAATTCAACCCTGAATCTAAGGTGAAAGAGGCAAGCGCCAATATCGCTGGAGAAACGTCCGGAGAATAACGTTGGCCAAATTCATACTATCGGTGGGAGATGGCACGTTCAAGATACTCGAGTCTGAAGCCAAGAGAAGGGACGTCACAGTGCAGCAACTCCTTCGAGCGGTCATTGTACCTGAATGGGTAAGAGAGAATCTCGAGTTGGACCGACCGTCGATGCCGTCAAGGGAAATCGCACCCCACTTGATGCACCAGTCCATATATCCTGGCCAGCGTGATGCAATGCTGCAAGCACCTGTGAACCGGCTCAGACCTTGATCTGGGAGCAAGGCCTGTAGGTTGACTCGCTAAAGGCATGTTACAGAATCCCTCAATTTCTGTCCATGTGTAGACGTTCCAATCAGATGGGCCACTTCTGAGTTGAGGAGACAAATGGAGCGCGCCTTCGGGAAAGCTTTTGCAAAGTATGTCGGTTATGCGACACTCACTGTTTTCTTTGTAATAATTCTTGTCGGTGCCTATTATTTGGGAAAGTAATCCAAGGTTGGCGCGCTCGCAACTTGCCTGCAATTGGCATACGCCAAGAGTATCTGGTCTGGCAGAGTAAGAATGGGGATTGATGAATCAATCTGTTGCTGTCACGATCTATCGCGCTTACCAAGGGTGGGCTAAAGTGTTCTATTGTGGTTAGTTCTAAGACTCTGTGGACTGACCGTTCAAATATCTCTGTTGAGAAACTGGTATGAATAGGAGAAAAAAGGAATGAGAACAGTACTCGCGAACAAGAAGGCTCGGACTCTAACCTTCACATTGATAGCTCTTGCTCTCACAGGGGTCGTTGTTGCGTCACAGTTTGGAAATCATACGAGCGCAGTCGGGGACTCATCGATTCAAGACAGAGCTCACAGAAGTCCTCCAACTATAAGCCGAACGTCAACCACTGCGGCATCTACGCCAACTGGGGCTGGCACTTATTTCGACCACATTCTGATCGTAGTCATGGAAGACCATGGTCTAATCGACATTTGTGCACGGAATCCACCCCCTTGCTTAAGCACCAGCGGAGACCCATACGTGGCTGGGCTGGCAAACACGTATGGAATCGGATCCCACTACACCGGTGTCTCACATTTCAGCCAAGCTGACTACGTTGCTCTGCTAGGTGGGGACACCTATGGCTGTGTCGGTTATCCCTGCACGCCATCAGCTCACGTGAACCTCGTGGATAGCCTGGAGGCCGCAGGACTAACGTGGAGAGGTTACATGGAAAACCAAGCCGTCGCAACTGGCTGCGACACGAACTACAACCAACCTTACACTCCGGAGCACAACCCCTTCGTGTTTTTCACCGATATCACATCCAGCGCGACTCGATGTTCCAAAGTAGTACTCGCGAATCCGAGTGGTTGCGTGGTGACTGATTGCACACTGCTCAACGACCTCAACTCAGGGTCTGCTCCGAACTTCATGTGGCTTACACCGAACAACTGCGATAACATGCACGGCTACACAAACGGATGTTCCGCCTCCATTCCATTCGGAGACGCATATCTCAGCAGTCTTGTCCCGAATATCCTTAACAGCACTACATTCACGACACAGAGAGCCGCTCTATTCGTTGTCTTTGACGAAGGAAACGGATATTGCCCCCTCAACAACAGCTCGGAGGACTGCGTCTACGCTGTCTGGGCTGGTCGAGGAACAAAGAACAGCCTCGTTACAACCAATCCTTACAGTCACTACTCGTTCACTCGCACGGTAGAGACGAACTGGAACCTTCCCAGCCTGTCCACAAACGATGCCACAGCTACTCCGATGACAGAATTCTTCACATACACCCCACCCTCAGTCAGCTTCACGTATACACCTGCGAACCCGGGACCCCTTCAGACAGTCCAGTTCACTGCCACAGCAACAGGCGGGATCCAGCCGTACACCTACGCCTGGGACTTCGGCGACGGTTCCACTGCCAGTGGACCTACAACTAGCCACTCGTACACTCTACCAGGAACCTACACGGTAACAATAATTGTCAAGGACGGCGTAGGTCAGAATGCTTCGATGTCGAAGACGGTAACCGTCAGCATCGTACTACCGCCAATCCCATAGGCCAGATTGTCCTACCTAATTTTCCTATTTTTTCTTCTTCCAAGTCGTTAGGAAGAAACGTCATTACAAAACGCTTCTCTTTTCGAAGCGAGGCTCGGTCCGCGGAAAAGCCAAGGCGTCTCTGAGATTTCTCCGATTCAATCCTCTGGGGAACAGCCAAAAGAGCGGTCGGGATCTCCATTTCCGAATCCACTCAGCTTCAGCAACTGATCGTGGCATCGAACGCAGCGTTGTCAAGCGATAGGAATTCGGGGATGGAACAACTGGTTTGTGGTACATTGTGGTAGCTTGTGCTCTTCCATAGACGTGCCGGTTATATCGAGAGAGCGAGAATTGGTCATTGACATGATGCCATTGAACATATCGGTGGTAGGTGCCGGTTATTGGGGGAAGAAAGTAATACGGGAAATCTTGAACGTGTCCCGTACTACTCGTCGGGTTAATCTCTGCTCCGTTGTTGACAACTCACCGTCTATGCTTGAGCAATGCAGGAAAGAATTCGGTCCCTTGGACTATCGTTTGAGCTATCAGGGATTACTGTCCGATCCCGCTATTTCGGCTGTTCATATCTGCTCGCCAAACACCACGCACTTCGAAGTCGCATCAGAGTTTCTCAGATCGAAAAAGCACGTCCTCGTCGAAAAACCCCTAGCACTACGGTCCACGGACGCCAACGAGCTAGTTAGACTCGCGGAGGAGAAGCATAGAGTCCTCGCCGTCGGACATGTTCATAGGTTCAACAATGGGCTCAATGAGCTAAAACGTATTGTCCAGAGCGGGCTGCTTGGGGACATCTACTACCTCCGCCTACAATGGACAGGCTACCTCCCACCCCAAAGAGACCGCGACGTAATAACCGATTTAGGCCCACACCCCTTCGATATATGCAACAATATTCTCGGAACATGGCCCACAAAGATCTCGTGCAGAGGTAGAGGTTACAGGGGTGGAGCAGGCGACGAGGTTGCCTTCATCATAGCCGAACACATAGACGGAGTCAACGCAAGCATTGAACTCAGCTGGCTGGACTCCGAGAAACACAGAGATGTCACCGTGGTAGGAAGCAACGCAGTCGCCCGACTGGACTGCCTGGATCAGAAACTAGTCCTTCAGAGGTCAGACAAGACAGAGACAATATCCACCGTTCCAAGTAACACGCTGCAGGGAGAGATCATCCACTTCGCCAGATGTGTTGAAAACGACACCGCATCCAAACCATACTCAAACTTGTCGGATGGAAGCATCGGAGCAGGAGTAGTGAGGCTCTTGGAGGCATCGAGGAGATCTCTGCTTGAAGAACGGACAGTGCAAGTTCCAGTTCCATCATCTGAGGAACTAGTTGTAGGCGAACCAGCTCAAATAGGGTTTCGAAAAATTACGTCTTACTAGAGAGTCGGTCTATCGAGAACCATGTGTTGAGCCCGCGAACCTAGACCTGGGATCTAACAGGTGCAGGTGAAAGAAGAATCTCCGGAAGGTAACGAGCACTCCCACAAACTCACCAGACTGAACCTTCACACCTGCAGGACCTGTGGAAGACTTGTTGCGACAACAGTTAGGGAGACAAAACCAGGGGAACTAATAATCGAAGAGACAGAGCTTGACGTGAAGATTGTGTCATCGCGAATGAGCCGATTGCGCATCGCTACGCATTGGAGAAACGCGCATTCCGAGCAACCTTCCGATTCGATCATGAAGGTAGAAGATACCTGCTGGTGACCATCAGAATCCAGAATGGCTTGCACAAATCCCTGGTTCTGAATTCGGGATAGAGGCCGCTCCTAGAGCTCAGCGTTTGTCACTCCGATCTTGGTTCGCCTTGCGGCTTTGAGGATTCGTGCCGCGTTTAGCGTAATCATCCTGCTAGGACCTTTTCGCCCCCAGTCCACCACTTCGACGTTCGACACCAATGCTTTCGATTTAGTCAATGGTGTCCGCCTCATGTTCCAGTAATACTTATCCGCGTGCCATAGTCCGTCGGGACCACTCTTCTTCTCTACAATATCCAGCGCTTCCTTGGTTCGTGGGTCATCTAGTTTTCCTGCCCTTGAGAGTATCGTGAGTTCCTGTAGAATGTCGCAGTGCCAGTAAAGCGGATAGTGCAGCTCGACCATACTCGGATGAATGATCTCTCCTGTATGGTCCGAACGGAAGAGATGGTGTTGAAGAAAGAACTCTGACGCTCTCGCAATCGGTTTCAAGTAATCTCGATCTCCTGTTGCTCGTTGATACTCGACAAGACCCCAGAGAGTTGATAGAGACTCGTTGACTGAGGAGTGGTCGGCCTCGGGTCTCCTGTCGCAGTTCCATCCTCCATCGGGCCACTGCCACTCGACCAGCGACTCGGCAAGCTTCGCAACCCGCGGGTCCTCCGCGAGGCCCAGCCGGCTACACCCTGCCAGCGCGTTACCCTCTTGTGAGGCACATCTCCGATATCGTCCATTGATCTTGGGAACATTGCGAAGATGAGCCTCACCAAGCAACCATTTCAAGACAAGATCCGTTGCCTTAACCGCTGGCCGAAATCCCGAGGGTATTCCTAGTTCGACAAGAGAGACTAGACGCCAGTGTGCGCCTGTCCATTTCTGGTATGGATGGACCTCGAAACCACCATCAGACCTCTGCCCCGAGAGAAGAGTCTTGACAATCGGTCCGTTAGGAATAAGTTTCTTTGCCACGAGAACTTCCTTCGAGTCGGACGGTCTCTCCAGAATCTCTGTGAGAGTGAGATAGCGGACCGAGGGATCGTCCGAGTTTAGGAGCCAATTGACTGCCGGGTCCTTGAGGGTCGTGACCTCAGAATCAGTGAGCACAAAGAAGATAGAAACGGGTCCAATCTAATAGGTGCTACTAAGGACGATAGATGCCCGGGCACTCCGGTCCCCGGTTTGAACGGGGGATCAGGGCTAGTTGGGTTCAAGGACTGATCGGATGAGAAAGAACTGAACGGACTGATCAAAGGATATTACGTCACTGCCCATGACTCCGATATGAATGACTGTTCCATTGAGGTAGCGGTGAAGGTATGCGGCTACTAGGTCATGTTGTCCTGGGCTGGCTTGTACCCAGCGCGCGAGAATCGTAGTACCTGTCATGTTTGTTACCTGGTTCTCTTCGTGACCGCCATAGGTTTTGAAGACTCTCGATCCGAAGTGTTCCTTCAGTGCCAGACTGATGGGGTGGGTTCCGTTAGTGATGGCGCCATCGTAACGACTGTACGTTCCGCAGCAATAGTTGCTTGCGATCCAGTTCTTGTTCTGTTCTCCCCAGCGTTCGAACACGTCGCGCCAGACTTTCTTTCCGTCGAAACCCCAACCATGTCCCATGACCAAAGACAAGTGATGGGAGTGTGAATGGTATTTCACCTCAGCTAGGAAGTTGGTTGCGTCCAGAAAGACGAGCCGGCCGCCGTTCTCTACGAAGTGTTTGTAGCCAGAATACTGCTGAGATGTAACGTACTCGGTGAAGCCGAGGATGACAACATCGAACCTGTTCACGCCTTTGTCGTCAAACAGTTGTCCCTCGGTCACGCTGATGTCTGTCAATATCGTCAGGCTCTTGCCCAAGACCATGCCATTCCGACTTGCTGCTCTGGAGTTGATGAATTGTCGCAGCCCATCGCTCCAACCCCATCCATCGACAATGGTCGCATTCAGTTTTTCAAGATCGGATCTGATCTGTTGACCCTTCGGGGTATTGGCGTATTTGGAATAGAATCCGTAGAATGATGAGTAGGCAGTAGCTGTGAAAACTGGCTTTACGACAGCCACCCTCACTCTCAGATGGTCGGCGCGTGAAGCTGATCCTGCTGGACTGCCTATGATGGCAGGGGCGGTTGCAGGCAGGGTAATCATGAAAATACAGAAGGCCGCTGCCGCCACCTGTGACAGTCGGGGCTTTTTCGGGTGTATTACCTTCCCGTAAGCCTGGGGTCTAACTGTGCGTCTGCGAGTCTTTGCAAAGGAATCGATTTCCGATCCCAAATCTCCCATCAAGGGGATCCCTTCTCAGTTTTTAATATGAATCAATCGGGGGCTTGAATCCATGCAGCCAATCACTTACACGGTATCCAAAGGGCTGAGGATCGGCGCGATAGGCGGTTTCATCGGATCAATAGTCCTTGGCATTACCGGGGAGATCGGCGCTATTTCGATGAACCAGGAGCTCTTCTACACCACAGTTGCGCGGAAGCTAGGTTTCGGCGATTACTCCGTTCTTGGAGGATGGACACTCCACTTCCTGGTAGGAATAATCGCGGGATCACTGTTCATCGGAGCGACAGCAGCAATCAGGAGATTCATTTTGACCACGACTAAGAAGGCCATCTGGGTTGGCATACTAGGAGGGGTCGCAATCTGGATAGTCGTCTACGTTCCCGTCACAGGCATCCTGATCCCAGGGGATCTGACCAACGCCACCTTCGCCGTAGGAACCTTTGTGCTCCATCTGCTCTACGCCGTGGTGACTGCAATCGTGTCGCTCTCGCTTCTGCGCCGAACGGTCAAGACAAAGACAACCTGATCAAGCTTCCGTCTAACACGAGCGGTTTCGCTACTACAGAGCCCCGCTTGCGGAGACAAAGAACATAGCCACACAATTCTAGACAAATCCGAAAACAAGGAACACTGCTAGGAAGATGGCGACTACTGCGTAGAAAATGGCTTTCTTCAAAAGTTGCTTGAGCCTAGCTTTAGGTGAGGCTCTTCCTCTCGACCCGTTTTCGTCTCCCCATATTACCCACCTAGTTAATAGAAGAACTGCTCCCGCACCCGTGGCAGCCAAGGATCTGATGATCAAACGTTGGCTGCACGAGCTACCCGTCAAGCTGCTGCAGCCGAATACGATAGTGAATGCTCCCGCAATCAATGTTAGCCACCCGACAAACCCAATAACGCTTTTCCAACTGATTACCGGCTGTGGCTCGCCGTCCACTTCACGTCACCTCCAAGCGCTAGTAGTCGACTAACTGAAGATAATACGTTCACGAATCATTCTACTCTGTCCATTTCTCGATGTTCTTGCATGGATCTCCGCATTTCTGGATTTCATGGAATATGGCGTCGATGACTGGTTCGTTTGTCGTCACGCCTGTTCCATTCTTCAACCACAATGAGACGCCCAAATGGTGAGACTGGAAGACACGCAATACCTGCCCGGTGTACAGAATCGAAACCGCCTTCTCCCAGGAAACGCTAATCGGATTTGACGGTCGGGTCAATGGAAAATAGGTGAAAGCTGACGAGCCAACAATCAGAAGAGACAGTACGAGAATCCCGAATCGCTTCCGCATCGATCAGCAGGAAGTCACAGACGGAACGAATAGGTTTTGCGGGTCAATAATTGCTTTCCATCCTCAATCTCTTTCTGAAGAGAAAGCGGTCGGACTGTTGGAAGCCCACGGATTTCCAGAACGTTGCTGCGGTTTTGTTCTCGTGGAGTACTTCGAGCCCGATCTCATCTATCTTCATCCTTTGACACTCTCTTACCAAACGTCTCGCTAGCAGTCTTCCCACTCCCCTTCGCCTGTGGTCGGGTCTAACGAAGAAATCGTTTACAGTCATGACCCGTCCAAGCTCCGCCGAGGGCGTGTAAACCACCAAGGCCACCCCAACTACTGTATCCTTCTCCCGAGCAACCAAGAGTAGGCCTGGGGACTCGCCGCTCAGTTGATGGTCGACTGCCCAGGAGATTCTCTCTTTGATTGGGGTTATCCCTTCCGACGCGTGGTATTCCGCGATGAGTCTCTCGATCTCCACGCGATCTGACATTTCTGCCTGCCCGACGGTTACCATTCTTGGACCCGAGCTAATGGCGCTAAGGAAATAAGCCGAGAGCAAAGGCTAGATGCAAGCGGACGTTGGTGCGTTTCCGTGAAGAATGTTTGTCCTGAATGTGGGTACAATGCCGGCGAAAACGGGGAGAGAATTCTTCAGCTCCACATGAACGTTGCACACGGCAAGAATGCTTCTCTAGCTAGAACACCTGAAGAGCTTGCGGCTTCGCGTCGGGAAATCGATCTTCTCGTTGCCCGGCAGAGCCTCATCGCCCGAGCGGCGCTACTCCTAGGAATCATCACGGTCATTGTAGGCCTTGCGCTGGTGTCCGTCGGTTCTAACAACCTAGGCATACTAACTTGTAGAGCATCTGCGTGTTTCATTCCTCAGTCCCTTATCGATCAGATCAGATCATCAGGCTACGGACCCGTCTACGTTGCGGCGCAGCAAACCGTCTTTGGTGGATTGCTGCTCGTCGCGATAGGCTTCACGGGACTGGCTTATTGGCCCGCACTAAGAGTTGGCATGGCGCAGAGAATACAATTCGTCCTGCTCGTCGGAATCTTCATGCTCGTGCTCGTGACGAGTCTGGCCATCGCTGGTGGAATAATTCCGTTCGGACAACGCATCATTCCCCCGTCTTCATAGCTTCTCGATCTTTTTGCGGTCTGAAAGACTTGTGAGGCTATTCTCACGAGACCGTGAGCCCTTGTGGTCTGGACGAACAGACTCCACAACTCTTATGGACTATTGTTCAAGGTCCTTCGATAGGAAGGGCAATGGGTATCGTCTCTGACATCGAGAAGGCCTTGCAGATCCCGCGGCTAGGGACCTCGTTGCTGGCCATTCTTATCGGCATCTTGCTTCTAATGATTCCTTGGCTATTGAACTACCTGATCGCGATAGGTTTGATCGTTTGGGGAATCTCTGAAGCAGTAAAGGTGAACAACGCCTCAAAGACTTCTGATTCGACCAAGTGAGCCTCAAGCACAATGGGTAGAGAGCCTATGGCCGGCGACTGTTGAATCTTAACATAGGTAACATCTTACATATAGAAAACAAAACAAACTAGCTAGCTAATCATGACCGCTCGCAGCCACCTCAAGCTAGTATCTCTTCTCCTCGCAGGATTAGCTGGAGCTGGATCGCTCGCAGTCGGCTTCGGACTAACACCATTGAGCGGTTCGGTGCTCGGTTCCTTCTTGGGTCTCGGTCCCAAAGGCGACTTCTCACTTTCATCCAGCTCTAACTCGGTCATTGTCCCGCAAGGCTCCACGGGAACCGCCTCGATAACAATCACGAGTCTGAATCATTTCAGTGGAGACGTAAGCATAACCGCGACGATAACGGCTAGTTCGAATGCTCCAGTTGTAACAACGAGCCAGTCCTCGGTCAAACTCAAACCAGACGACTCAGCATCTTTCTCGGTCACCATTGCAACAACAAGCTCCACCATTATCGGATACCACAACGTCACCGTCCAGGGAAAGACGAACACTCTCACACACTCGATAACGTTTTTGGCAAAAGTAAGCTCCCCGCCGCCCCCTCCGACTCCAGACTTTAGCCTCTCATCGAATTCGGCATCTCTTTCGATTACCCAGGGAGCATCCACCAGCGCAACTCTGACAGTTTCGAGCATTCTCAGCTATTCAGGAAACGTTGCACTGAGCATAGTCATCTTCCCCTCCGGGGTCAACACTCCCGCGGTTTCCCTGAATCTTACCAGCCTCCGTCTTCCAGCAGGAGGCACCAATGCAACCAACTTCTTCGTCAACGGGTTTAACTCGACAGCCGCGAGCTACGCGATCATAATCACAGGAACCAGCGGCTCCTTAGGCCATAGTCTTCAAGTCTCTCTCCTAGTCAATCCTGTGAGCGTTCATGAATCGCTGAATCTGGAATTCTTCAGCGTGAGCTCTCCTACCAATGCGATCCTTAACCTTCGGAACACGGGCACTGTGACAACCACCCTCGTTTCATACTTCGTCACAGATGCTAGTGGCGACAAGTACACCCGCTCAAACTGGAACGGTCCCGTTATCAATCCGAACGGACTTGGAACCGCAAACGTCACGATTGGGTCGAGCTGTAGTGGGTGCGTGTTATCTGGGGCACCTTTCACTTTCACCCCTGGCAACAGCTACACGATAACAGTAGTTACGAGCTATGGGAACCAGTTCGCTTACAGTTTTTCGATCTCAGCTCAGGAATCTCTTAATCTGGATTCATTCTCCTTTCCGGGTAGCACAAGCGTCATCATGTACATTCGGAATACTGGAACAGTTTCGGTTCAGCTTGTAAGCTATTACGTGAGAGATGCGTCAGGCGACACCTACTCGCTCGCGACCTTTGCTGGGCCGACCATAGCCCCGAACGCCGTCGCCGTAGTAACCGTCAACATCGGGTCGAGCTGCCCAGGCTGCACGCTTACCGGCAATCCTTTCACGTTCATGTCGGGATACAGTTATTCGATTATCTTCGCCACAGCGCGAGCCAATCAGTTCACATGGACAGTAGTCCGCTGAGGACCCGATCCTTAGTAAATTGATAAAACATCGGACAGACTCTACTGCGCATGATGCGCATGACGAGAATGCCAACTCGTCGAAGAACGATCCTGATTATTCTCGCCATCGCAATAGTTGCATCCATCACATACGGCGCTGTTACGTACCAGACTCCATACGGTTGCGACTCTAGCGGCGTTTCAACTGGACCAAGTATCGACTGGCAAGTATTGGCCAAACCGTGCTTTTACATTTACTTCACTGGAATTGTTGGCGGCAGTACACTACTGATCCTACTCATTCCAGTACCGGAGAAAAAGGGTTCCATAACGGCCTAGCTTCACTCGACAGTTCTCGTATCCTTACCAGCTCTTTTTGCAGCAACAAAGTCCGCCGAGTCCACACGTCGCGTGAGTGGACACTGAATATTACAAACTCATACAATTGGGTCCATCTGTAGACGCTATGCCCAAATAGCCGCATACCACTTCTCCACTGGGAAGCGACAGGTCAACCGCTTCTGCACAAGAAATGTTCGCTAGATACTTCGGCTATATGGCGCTTGGCGTATTGCTTGTGATAGCTCTGATCGGTGCGTACTACCTAGGCAAGTAACTATCATCACGGTTGCAGTCATTTTCATTTGCGCAGGGCAGGTGCAGTGTTGAAGAACCACTGGTGCCCGAACGGGTCTTCTAGCTTGCAGATTCTTCCATATGGCTCACTTTTGATGGGCTGAAGTACCGTCACCCCGGCCGCAACTGCCCGTTTGAAAAACGAATCAACATCCTTCACGTTGACATGAATGATGACAGGTGTTCCGCCAAGAGTCTTAGGACTCTTGTTGTAAGTCGGGAACTCATCGGCCAGCATTACGCGCGCGCCTTCGATCTCAAACTCCGCGTGACCAATCCTTCCCTCCCACGGCATCCGCTCAGAAACCTCCTTTGCACCGAATGCCTTTGCGTAGAAGGCTAGCGCGTGCTCAGCATCATGGACCGCTAATGCTGGCACGGCCTGATTCTTGATCTTGTCAGTTACCGCTTTGCTCGGCATTGAAGATGAAATTCGCAGGACAGCTCATAAGCGTATCTGAATCGATCGACAAAGAGCCAGAGTATCCGAGGCCTTTGTAAGTCACCCATGCTTGCTGCGGACTATGAAGAAAGGAGGTAGTGGTGGGGCTGGCAGGATTTGAACCTGCGATTTCGTGGGTTCCTGGCGCGACAGCATCGCTCCCAAGCCACGCGGATTGTCCGGACGCATCGAGGAAATCTTGTCCTCTAGACCTGGCTATCCGACAGCCCCTCGGCGCTTCCAAAGTGCGATGTCGCTTTAGCTCTTACCTTCGGAAAAATCCATCTTCGACTCTTTTGTTTCTAAGGTTCTGCCAAGTCTTCGTCGAATGATTGACTTTGCTTGCCTCCATCGACTTTGAGGATTAGGGTCGTGTTCTCCGGTTCCTGTTCCTCTACCATTGCTTCACCTGGAGGCCCGTTGGGGCTGAACCTCAGCCCTCCCGCGGCTATGTTCCTGGCCGCGTTCTCGTCCCTGTCTAGCGTGGCTCCACAGTGTGGACACCATAGTCTTCGTCTGGTGTTCTCTAGGGTCTTGTACCCGCATATTGAGCACCGTTTTGACGTGTCTCTAGCAGGAACGTAGATTACCTTCACTCCT
>DASYWW010000017.1 GCA_035935655.1 Candidatus Bathyarchaeia archaeon | reverse complement strand
GGATGGCACCACTCGCGCAGGCGAAGTTTTCCTGTGTCTGGATCACAGATCTGAAATGCAAGGACATGAATGTGAGGGTGCGTCTCCCACACATTCATCATTTTTGTCAGCTCGAATGGGGATAAGTAGCTGGCATCATCCTCCAAAAAAACAATAAACTCGCCGCGGGCCGCCCGAATTCCAGCATTTCGCCCGCCACAAGGACCGAGATTCTCTGGCAGTTCAACAAGCCGAACTCCGGTTCCGCGTTTCCTCACTACCTCCTCGATGTCATCTTCTGAATGGTTATCGACTAGAATGACTTCTCGATCCTTGTAATCCTGGCCAAGAACAGAATTCAAGGTCTCTTCGATTGTGTCTCGACGCTTGTAATACACAATGACTACGCTGATCTTCGGAAGACAGTCGGTCACCATTACATGACTCCAAGCGAGTGGTGTGCAGCAACGGCTTTGAAGAAAGTGTTCATGCGCGAGTATCCGCCAGATATTTCCAATAGTTCGCGGCAATCTGGCGCGCCAGGAGTCTCCAAACTTCCTCCCTTGATCCAGATTTCATTTTGCACATCGGCAAGATTGAAGCCAGCTGAAGATAGTCCAAACCGAGTTTCGATCCATCCGCCGTAGGAGCAACCAAATCTGGCAAATTGAAAGCCATTTCCATGCCAGCACGATAGATCCAATAACGCGGAGTCGCACGCAAACCTAACTTCGACCACCTACGCCAATTGTGCCAGCTTTTAAACCCTCCACTGCGCTTCAACACGGATGCCCACCCACGAAGCTTCTGCCACCGGGTCAACTGCTTGGACAGCCTGCTGCACAGTTCCGCATCGGAAAAATTACCCGTGGTCTTAATCATACGCATCACTTCCCATCGCCACAATTGGCGCAAATAGCTTATCGCCTCATGCCAGAGTTCCAAACGAAGGTCGCAGTTAGATTCATCACCAGAAAGCTTCCATGCAGTGCATTCTGCAATCCTATTCGCAAACTTCCTCAATGGAAAAGGAGCCTCATTGCCATCTTCCCCTGCCAATGACTCTAAGCGCTTTGCTCGCTCTCGATAGGTCGGCTCATATTTCCCAACAAATACCAAATAGGATGTCGCCATATCGAGAAAGAGCTTAACAGTCGCGTAGTGCAGATTCTGCGTCATCTGGGCAATCGATTTCGAAAGATCATCCACAAAACTCAGCTGTTCAATCATCCGGTTGCAAAGCATTCGCCAGGCATCTTCGCGCGAAATATCCGTGATCGCAAATTGTGGAATCAGCTGCAATATCGTTGGATCGCCTGAAACAACTCTCCCATTAGCACGCAATTCGTAAGAAAAAATATAAGGAGGCAGGTTCTTCAAGTAGGAACCAGTCACAACCCCTAGATCGATTGCAACGACGATTCCCTGGCTGCGCAATTTGTCTGCGCTCGCGCGCTTGACAACATCCATGGAGGTCTTATCTGCGACTGTAGGCGTTCGTCGAAGAATTACAAGTAACTCTGCGTCGCCAAGGACTTTCCATCCATTTTCAGAATGCACAATTGTTGCTTCACCTCGTGCCGCGCTGCCGGTCAACACTAGCGACAGAATGCGGTCACCGAAAACCGCATTGCATTCTGCCTTGACGACGTCGCAGATGTCCCGAATCACGGCATCACTTTGCATCATGATTCCACTGTCGGTCTCGCAATGAGATGACAGCACGCTTCCTCCAAAGCCATACTCCATTACCTATCGGTTCGATCGAAATCCGAATAATTCCGCTCTAGATCTGCTCGGTTCGGACAGTCCTCTCGCGCGATAATTCTGCGTTCGAGCTGATGTGGCGCTGCCATTCGGAAAGGTACATACTTGAAGTTTCTTCGATCTGGCGCTGGATTGTAAATCGCTTTAGAACCCAATCTCGTCCGGCCAGAGCGAGTCTGCTCCGTAACTCCGGGTCGCGTATAAGGCGGCCGATCGCGGCAGCCGTGGCATGCGGGTTTCCAGGAGGAACCAAAAGCCCTGTTCGGCCATCGATGACGACCTCAGGAGTGCCATCCACGGCGGTTGCCACAAGGGGAACTCCGGCCGCAAGAGTTTCAACCGCTGTGAGCGGAAGACCCTCATAAAATGAGGGCAGAACCCCGATGTCCGCAGCAGCCAGCCAATCGGCGACATTTGATTGGAAACCGACGAAACGTACGATGCTTTCCAAGTTCAGCTCCTGGGCGATCTTAGTCAGTTCTTCCTTGAGAGCGCCAGTACCGAGACAAATCAACCGTATCTTGGGAATCTCTCCGCGCAGCAGCGATAGTGCCTGGAGAAGAACCTTATGACCTTTTTGAGGTTCCAAGCGCGCCATCACAAGAAGCACGAGGTCATCCTTTGAAAAGCCGAGGCTCTCCCGGATTCCTTCCGGGCGGGCTCTTGAAGGATCGACGCGTTCCATCGAACAACCATTCTGTATGACTGAAACTTTCCTTGCAGGTATCCGCTTCTGCTCGATCAGGTACCTTGCATTTGCCTCAGAAACTGCAATGTAATGATCAATCAGATGGCCGACAGCGCGATCCACGATGAACTTTGATTTGAGCCAACCTTTTCGCCATGTCTCCCGAACATGTGTGGTCTCGATGATGACTGGAACGCGGCAGAGTCTGCCAATGGGAGAAGCAAAAAGACTCGCTCGGAACATGTGACAATGGAGGATGTCGATCTTTTGATGCCGGAGAGTCCGCGCCAGACGAATCTCACCGCGAATATCGGAAAGGTGGTCGAGCAGGATCGGCGAGACGTGGACGTCTTTTGGGATATCGTTTCCGTATTGCTCCAGAAGCACCTTCGGGCAAGCCAAATGAAGTCGAAACTGACGTCGATCTAGCCCGCGCAGTAATTCGAGAATGTGCTCCTCGACACCGGCGCGGACCGTGGTGTTGCAAAACATCAAGATCGAAATGGGAGTTTGGCTCATACTGCCCCGGGCTGAACCGAGCCCCACATCCACTGGTGCACGTCCTGGACGGATCGGATGGGGTTTTCAGGCTCTCGACTGCTCAAGAAAACTCCATCGGAGTAGGGATCGTCCGGGTGGTAACCGTGCATTCCAATTGGCTTCCAGCCGGCGCCATTGAAGTCGCTGCGGGAGAAAAGCCATCCGGGATGCAGTAGAAAAACCACCTCGCCAAACCTTCGGTCCCCGAAAAAAATTCCGAATTTTTTCAGCTCAGTGTCCGAGAGCACATGGCCGCACGGAATCTTCCCTAAGACATCGAGGATCTCTCTCCGCGCAGACTCATTGAAAAACCAGAAGCGTGCCATCGTCGAGTCAAATACCGCCAAATAATCCCTAGGCATGTTTAAGCTTGAGCCTTCAAAATGCTTGAGCAGATCGTACTTCTCGCTGACACGGGTCATTCCATGATCTGAACTCACTGCAAATTTTGCGTCGGCGTTCGCATGCCGGGCGGTTTCAAAGATCTTCCGGAGGCCTTTGTCGTACCAGCGGAGGCGCTCTTCGATCTTGTCCGGCGCATCGCAATTCATGTGGAGGAACATGTCCATCTCGCTCAGATACAGAAAGTAGAACGATGCCGCTTGGCTTCTTATGTCTTTTTCTGCATCCCGTAGAATCTCAGCGTCCGTGGAATGGTGATATGTGTAGGTGCGAAAAGGCACGCCTTCTTCGTGAAGCTGGTCGAAGATGGATGGAGCCCCTGCGATGCCTCCACGCTCATAGATATTGCGCCGTTCGACCCAGTTGAAATAAGGCAAGAGGCGCGGTGACACACAACATTCAAACAACGGACCAAGTCCAAGCAAACGCCTGCCGGTTTCCTTTAGGAGTTTTTTTGTAACCCTTTGTTCGAGCAGCCAATCGGGAAGATAGAGGAAATGCCGGAACCACCGAAAAGGCGACCCTTCCGGATCGTAGTAAAAAAGATTCCAATGCCCGTTTACTGCCGGTGGAACCCCCGTCAGCATGGCGGGAATGGCTCCGGAGCTGAATCCAAGTACGGTCTTCAATGGCTGCCGATGCGGTAATAGGTCAGTGAGAAAGTCGCGTCCCTCGACGTAACGCCATCCTAGGGCATCGATCAATACAAATACACTCAGTTGCTTCCGCCGACCGGTCTTCTCGTCCTGGAGTACGGTTTGCATAGCCGCCAGCACACATAAGACTCAGCGCAATTCGCCATCGCGTAGGGAGGAACCGTTCTTAGCCTAGCCCTTCCTGCGAATAGGGCGCTCAAATTCTCAACCTAACTCCTGGTCTTACATCTCCCGACTCGAAGCCATCGCGGGCGCCACATCTGAAGCCGGAGCGATTTTCAGCAGCCCTTCCACAAAGGCCTCGCGCGTGGCAATCCCTTGCATTCCCTCACGGATCATCTGCTCGAAACTCGTAAGCGGAAACTCATCCAGCAGTCTTCTAATCTTCGGCAATGTGGACTTCAGGTTGACATACGACTTAAACTGACGTTTCCAGTTCATGGGAAGCCGGGGATGATCGGCATCTATTTCGCGCGGGTGCACGTAAAAGATGACTGGGCGAGAATCTCTTAACACCCTTCTTGCCATCCTGCGGATGATTGGATAGGGAAAAAGTCGAAGATAACCGCCGCCGAAGAAGCACACTGGTGTTCCCAGCACGTCAACCACGCTGACAGGGAACTCCACGATCTTTCCGGAAAGCCGCTGAACCCAATAGGGACCCAAATGAGCTCCTTTGATCCCGCCATGGCCCCTTGAAGCAGGGAAAACTGACGAATCGTAAACGTATCCAGCCTCGATGAGCTTGTCGAAAAACCATTCCGTGCCTCTCGTGACAGAGAACCCAGCAGCGCGGTATCCCCACAGACGCCTGCCAGAAATATCCTCCAGAATCTCCCGAGATTGCATGGCGTCCTGATAGAAAGCCTCCGGGGTCATCTGATAGACGAGCTGGTGTGCGTAGCCGTGCGAGGCGATCTCGTGTCCACGCTTTACTGCCTCTTTGACAAGATGTGGAAAGCGCTTGCCAATCCACCCCAAGAAGAAGCATGTCACTCGGGCCTGATGTTCTTCGAAAAGATCCAGCAGCCGCAGGAAATTCTGTTCGACGCGGGAAGGAAGAGTTTCCCATTCCTTCACATCTGGAGTAGTCTCCAAATCCAAAATGTGGAACCAATCTTCAACATCCACAGAGAAGACACACTTCATGGCGACAATCTTCCTTGGAGGCTGGTGAGAGCTCTGGAGTGAAGTCGCGCGCAGGATGCCGCGAACGGATCCAGGTGGTGCTTCTCCTGTGGCGCAACATGGCCGGGACTCGCCGCCTCAAGCATTTTCTTGCCCGCGTGACGACATTGCAACTTCCCATATGGCGAATCGACGCCCACACCATGCTTGGAAGATTCCAACGATTGCGGCTGTACTCACCAGAACAAAATAGAAGGGCATAGAAAAAATCGCGCGCGCATTGTGCCCCTTGGAATTGAGCCACATTCCGATCATGGCCAGGCCATAAAAAACGAGCTGCAGAATCAGCAGCATCTTAAAAACGGGCGACGCTGAGAGTGTTGCACTCGTCACAAACATGCATACCAATGGAACCGCAGTCAGCCAGCGCAAGATCTTGTGCGAGAAGAATTGCCAGGCGCGAAGGCCCCGCAAGCAGTGGCGAAGCCTCCAAAATCCCAAGACGCCTTGGCCGCAAACGCGCCGCCTGCGATTGAATTCTTCCCAGGCGGAGCGAGTTGCTTTTTCGATTGAGCGCGCATTGGAATCGAAAAGCAGCGCATAACCCTGGCTACCAATCCAGAGCGGGAGTTCAAGGTCGTTGGCCAAATCCGGCTCGAGTTTATGGAAGAGAGCGCGGCGAATTATGAACAGAGATCCGTCACAAACGAGTACTGATCCCATCCGACTCTCAAGGCGGCTAATGTGCGACTCGTAATCCAGTGTCGCCCTAGTCCCAGAGACAACGGTGAGGGTTTGCTCCTCGGTTTGCGTTTGCTCAACTCCTGTCACTGCTCCCACTCGCGCGTCGGCGAAATAGCGGACCATGCTTTGCAGGCAGTCTTTTCCAATGTGAGAATTTGCGTCCGAGAAGAGGAGGAGATCGCCCATGGCGATCTGAACGAGCCGGTTCAAAGCCTCGTTCTTGCCCACGCGATTTTCGATTCGGATATGTTTCAAACGCGAATCTTTGATGCTCCGCAGAATTTCATCTGTCCTGTCCTCGGAGGCGTCCGATGCAATGAGCAATTCCAACCGGTCAGATGGATAGTTCCAGGAAAGGGTCTCGTTGACTTTCCAGAGAATGTCCTTTTCCTCGTTTCGGGCGGAAATCAAAACAGACACGCGCGGAAAGTAGTCTTCCCGTGACTCGGGCACAAATTTGCGCCAAAACCCAGCGACCCAAAGAAATAAGGGATAGCCAGCGTACACGTAAGCCAGCCACACGAAACCTAGCCAAAAGAGGGCATTGGCCAAGATCGTCATCGTGATCCCTTGCCCAGGAGGAGAATTTTGACGGTCTTGAACAGGATCAGGAGATCCAAGCCGATGGAAATGTTCTTGATATAAAAAAGGTCGTAGGCAAGCTTTTCCGTGTTGTCCTCAATGGTTGCGCAATAGCCGCGATTGACCTGAGCCCACCCGGTCGCACCTGGTTTCACCGCCCATCGCTGGCGGTAAAAAGGGATCTTCTCGAGGCACTCCTGTTCTTGATTCGGCACGAACGGCCGTGGACCAACGAAGTACATATCCCCGCGAAGGATGTTGAACAGTTGCGGCAGTTCATCAACGCGCGCACGACGGAGCCAGCGGCCAACACGCGTGAACCGCTTGTCGGTAATCTCCGCGGGGCGATGATTGTCATCCCTATCTGCTCCCTCCACCATGGTCCTGAACTTGAAGAGTGTAAAAGGCTTGCCTCCCTCTCCTATGCGTTCTTGCCTGAAAACTGCCGGACCTCGTGAGTCAATGCGTATTGCGATTGCGACCAGCAGCATGAGCGGCGAGAGCAAGATCAGGAAAACGAGAGAAATCAAGAACGAGAAGACTCGCTTGTAGATCATCAGGGGCCGCGAGACCTGAAACCCAGGGGAAAACAGCAACCAGCTCAACCGGAGGGATTCGATCGGAACCTTACCTGTAATGGCTTCGTACGCCTCTGCGCCATCCTGAATGCGTAGTCCCTTGCTCTTCAAACGCAAGAGCGCCTCAACCGGCAATCGCCCACGCCGATCCGCCATGGCGACTATCATGCGGTCTGCCCGAAATGTTTCCACCTGCCGTGTTAGTTGCTCGAATTGCTCGGGCTCCATGAGACTTGCGTGATGCCCGTTAACATGATCAAGATGGCGAAGCTGGCCAGCGATGCGCATGCCTAATTCCGGTCGTGACTCGATCTCGGCAATTAAAGGTTGTGCAAGCGGCCCGTCACCCAGGATGAGCGCGCGTTCCGCAAATCTAGGCAGCGTATTTACAGCGAGGAAGAGCCGGCGCCATCCGAACAACATCAACGTCACCATGGCCAATCCGATCAAAAAAATCCCACGGCCAAGCTGCAGAGTTGGGATAGCGTAGTAGAGAACTGCCAAGAGGATGCAAACGGTTCCTAGCACCTGCACCAGTCGGGTCACCACTTCGCGCCGATTGCTCAAGACAATGGTGTCGTACAGGTCAAAATAATACATGCACATGATGAACACGACTGACACCACGAGAATCTTTAAGAATCCCTGCTCGTAGTTCAGCATCAAGCTTGCTTCGCTTGTGCCGAGTCGGGCGATCGTGGCTGCCATGAATGCAATAGTTACAAGGAAAGCTTCCGAGATACCCAGGAAGAGCGTTCGTGCTGGGAAATACGCGTTGAGAAAGCGAATCAAGCACTAGCCTCCGAAGCTTTCTCTTTGGAATGCCCATTGCTCGACGGCTTGGTCGCAGCATAGTGTTGATCGTAGTAATTCACTCGGTCGAACTCGGATGCGGTGTTGAGCACAACGCCGACGAGTTTTGCGTTATCCAGACTCTCCAGGCCTTTCTTAAGGGTCTTGACTGGCGCAACCCCCTCGCGAACCACCAGCAAATTGCCGTCAACGAGTCGACTCCATATATTGGCGTCCGCCATTGGCAAAAGAGGCGTGGAATCCACAACGATCCAATCAAACCAACCCGACACTTGTGCGAATTGCTCTGCGATTCGGCCTGACTGCAGAATCTCTGCCGGCTGGTCACTTCTTCCTCCAGCCGCAAGAAGCCACAATGGCAGATCATCAATTCTCTTGATGTAATTGCTAAGAGGTGCATTCGCGTCGGACCACCATTGGCGAATTCCATTCATTTGGTTTATCCCCAGAAGAGCGAGCAACGACGGTTTGTGAAGGTCTCCCTCCACCAATAACACGCGGCTCTGTGTGTGTCGCGCAAGTGTGACCGCCAGATTTGCCGCGATGATCGTCTTACCCTCTTCTGGGACGCCGCTGGTGACCTGCACTGATTTCAATTCGCGTTGCGCTCGCAAGTTACCCAGGCGAGTGACAAGTACGCGAAACTTCTCCGCAGCCAGACTTTGCGGATCGGTTAACGCCACGAGATGACTATCGGGAGAAACTCGCGTTCGTTGAATTTGAGCCCTTTCCAATTCGAGAGGCCCGCTTCCCAAGTCAAGGAGCGTCTCGGCCGGCCGGTTGCTCAGGATGGGGGTCAAGCCCCTCTTTTCATTTTCCGTCTCCGACTTGCGCAAGGCCTCGTATAAGCGGCTCATTCTGCTTTCACTCCCGACTCGAATTTAGTTTCCTCAAACTGCTTTTCGGATGGAGCGTCCAGCTCTTCAATCATTCGGAAAAGCGTCTTCAATGCCTTCTTCCGGGACTCTGTGTCTGCCAATTGAGGAACTGCCGCATCCGAAGCCACATTTAGACGAAAATCAGTGGCTACCTCCTGAATGATTTCTGGTGTGACCTGATTGGACTGTCTCGCGTAACCGGAAACCAACGCATTCTCACACAAGGTGTTGATTAGGCGCGGAATGCCCTTCGAAAATCGGTGAACAGACTCGATTGCCCCATCGGCGAATATTGTCGCCCCGTGCGAGTTAGCCCCCGCCAATTCCAACCGGCGATGGATATAGCCACGCAACTCGTCTAGGCTGAGCGGTTCCAACCGGCACCGTAAGCCGACCCGCTGTTTCAACTGACGAAGATGAGGTGAGTCAAGCTTTTGATCGAGTTCCGGTTGGCCAACGAGGACAATTTGGAGTAGCTTCTGCTGCGACGTCTCCAGGTTCGTGAGTAGCCGAATTTCCTCGAGGAGTTCCCAGCTCAAGAGCTGTGCTTCATCTACGATGAGCGCCGCAGTTGTGCCGCGGCGGAAGCGAGCGATCAAGTAATTGTTCAAATGCGCCAACATTTCGCTCTTGGTCTTACCTGTCATAGGAAGGCGCAAATCCGTCAGCAGATACCGCAAGAAATCGAGAACGGAGAGCCGCGGATTGAAGACATACGCAAAGGCAATCTGATTGCGGTTGAGGGCTTCGAGCAGGCACCGCACGAGCAACGTTTTGCCGGTTCCGACCTCTCCCGTCACCACGACGAATCCCTTCCGCCGCTGAACTCCGTAGTTCAAATTCGCCAGAGCTTCGTTGTGCCGCGGCGTAGGATAGAAGAAATACGGATCCGGGCTGATTTCGAATGGGTTCCTGGTTAGCCCGTAAAATTTCCTGTACATTGCACTCAACCCTTGATGAACGATATGATGTTTCCTGCTACAACTCCCAGAGTTAGCAGCACCATGGCTGCACTTTCTGCCAGCCTCAGCCATTTCTGACGCTTCACTTCTGCCGAAGTGTTCATGCGAGGAATTCCAACTAAAACTCGCGCGGATACAATGTCCTCAAGATCTTTCTCCTGGCGAACGCGAACATCTGTGACTTCTTTCAGAAGAGTCAGAGCGATGCCCAGGAATACGCCGGCTGCCAGTCCGCCGAGGCTGATTAAAATACGGTTTGGTGAGAACGGCGCCACGGGCGCATCCGGCGGGTCAATCAGTTGGAAATGCTGCCCTTGTTGTTGTTGTTGGAGGTCAGTGGCAAGCTGTGACTCGTTTAGCCGCTTGAGCAGTGCGGAATAGTTCGCTTCGGATTCCACATAGCCCCGGGAAATTTCCTCGAATTCCTGCTCGCGAACGGGAGTCAGATTTAAACGGGCCTCATAGTCCTTAATTCGCGCTTGGAGAGCATCAACCTGTTTTTGGTAGTCTTGGATTTGCAGTTGGTTTGCTTTGAGCTGGCTCTGCGTCTGCATCATCGATTGAGAAAGTTGCGGATCTGCAGCTTCAGTCGTTGAGGCAGCACTCTTGTCTACGTCGGGTTTTGGCGGCGCGCTGGCGTCGGCTACCATTTGATCCCGCAACTTCTTTGTCTTCTCGATCCGATCCTTCAAGGCGACAACGTCCGGATAATTGTCCGTGTAATGCGACCGGGCATCCGCGAGCTGCAATTCGAGTTGCTTGATTTCATTGTCAAGCACGGCGGGAGTGGTTGCCGGAGAACCATTGTCGGAAACAGTCGCAGTCGTGCGGAACTGGTCGAGCAAAGATTGAAGGTACAACTTCTGCTGCTGTGCCCGATCGAGTGCCTGCTGGAGGCTTTGAAGCTGCCCTTCCATACCGGAAAGAATCTGGACATTGCTCTGCATTTGGCTGGGAAGCTGTCCGAGATACTTCTCTTTGAATGAGCTGACCTTCTCTTCTTGTTCTTGAAGTTTCTTCCGAGCGTCGGCAAGCTGTTGTCCCAGAAACGTTGTCGTACTCTGAGATAGCTGTTGTTGAGACCGAAGGTTTTCATCGATGAAAAGGGATGTCAATTCGCCATCCACCACTTGCGCGATGCGAGCTGTGGGCGCCTTGTAGAGGATTTGAAAAGCAGTCAGGTCACCCTGTCTTCCGCCTGACTGCGTCGGCGTTACCAAGGGATCGATTTCAATGTCCTTGCGCATCTCCTCCACAGGGTCAACCGGTCCAAGCCAACTCGTACTCTTTTGGTAGAGGTGGTAACGATCGATGATTGTCTGCAGCCGGGGCCGGCTCAGGATCTGTTGCTCCATGCTGGCGAGCTGTTCTTGGAGCGACATTGTCACGTTGGGCATGACGTATTGCTCGGGCACATTGGGCTGGACTACTAAAATGGTCGCTTTCGATTCGTAAGCCGTCGGCAAGACCCAACTGACGCCCCAGACAACCAGCCAGCACAAAAATGCGGGGAGCAAGAGCCACCACCGACGCCTCCCGAACATCTTAACCAACTGCTCAATGTTGATATTCGACTGGCCCTGAACGTCTTCGATCATTCGCCCTACCTCCCGAACGGCCGCGAGAAATGAATATCAAGCGAAATACCGCCACTATCGTGATTCCCAAAACTCTGACCGAAATTGCTCGCAGACTGGTTCCTGCGCTGATAAAAAAACTGCACGGAAACACTTCGTCCAAGCGCACGTTTGAGACTTGCACCGCCGCCATAGTTCAGCAATTGTGGAGTTGCTGAACTCGACGCTGAAATCAGAGTGCTCACCGCGCCCGTCCCATTCATGTCCATATCCCAATTCTTCGTAAGCCGCTCGACCAATTCCAATCGACCGCTGGTCGCGGAGACCGCTCCTAGCAGGCCTCCGCCTTCTGAAATTCCGCGGGAAAACTCACCACTCAATGCAGTGCGCACTCCTTGAAAACTGAAGATCGCACCACCGGCTCCAGACCAAGAATTTTTCTTCAGCGGTATCTGGATGATGATGCCTCCCAAGGAAAAAACAACCTGGTTGCTCGTGAGGGAATAATCCGGGCCTCCAAAAAGCGTCAGGCTGGATCGAGAAGAGAACGTGATCGTGTCCAGAATTGAGAAGGTGTGAGTGAACGTTCGCGCATTTTGCTGGGGGAATTCCAGTGCCTGGCCCTGGTACTGTAGGCCAATCGTATTCTTCGGCGACATCTGATGGGTAAAAAACGCATTGCCCGAGGCAATCCGCGATTGAATTAGGTTTGTCGTGGGCTGGCCCTGCCGATTATTCTCGAAC
>DASYWW010000016.1 GCA_035935655.1 Candidatus Bathyarchaeia archaeon | reverse complement strand
ATTCAAAATGAGCTCCGCGGTCTTGATGAAGAGCCTCCTCTGTTGTTGTACCCTTCTACTCAGCGCAACTGCAAGATTCTCTTCGCCATCGCTCGCCGCTGCTAGCTTTTCGCCCCCAATTGACGTCCACCATCCCCTCCTAAGAAACCATCTGATCATATCGAGATTGCGCAGAAGTGCTCGAGCAGATAAGTGTGGCTAGAAGCAGGAACAGCAACGTGTTGGATGGAATGTGAAGATTGAAGTCAACGAAACTGTGCACGAGCAACGCCGCGCATGCAGCCAGACCTCCCGCAGTGAACGCGCGATCACTCGCATTGTGAGCCAAACGCCAGTTCTGAAGTCCCGCAATCAGTACCACCGCAATAAATCCCAGCCCAAGCAGTCCTCCCGCCCCACCCGTTTCCGCTAAGAATTCAAGATAATCGTTGTGCGCGTGGTCCACTGTCCTCTTATCGTAAAAGCGCGCGAAATGCGGATAGACTGTTTCAAGGGTCCCCAAGCCCGCGCCAATCCACCGATGAGACAGAAAAATGTTCCATGTGCCCCTATCCATTGTAACCCTCTGATTCGCTGTGATTGTAATCTCTGGAGTTACCGCAAATCGGTCTATGGTTGACCTTGCGCCCAGCCACAACGCCACGCCGACAATTACCATTCCCAACGACAGTGCGCCGATCAGCCTCCGGCGTTTTGCGAAAGCTTGAGGAGATAATATTGCGACCACGAAAACCGCCACTGCAAAGCTGACGATTCCTCCGCGCGAGCCTGACAGCAACAACGCAACAGTTGAAATGACGGTGAAAAGGACAAGCAATGGAGACTTATCACTCCGATGAGCTCGGTTAAAGAGCAGGGCAAGGCCAATCGGCGCCGTAAGCTCCACAAATCCCGCGAAATGGTCGCGGTTTACGAATGAAGCGAATGGCTCTGCTCCCTCAGGAACCGGAATCAACCAGTAGAGCTTGCCGTCAAACGTGAGGCGCTGGGCGATGCCAAAAAGGGCGAAGATAAAACTGAGTACCACAAGAAACCAGGCAAGTGAGGTTCGCTCTTTCGAGGTCCGGAATGTATTCGCGACTACGAAACAGAGCAAGAGGTACGCAACGACTTTCACAAATTCGACCTTTGTCGCATAGTGATAGGCGCTAAGGCCAAAGATCTGTTGCGCCCCAACAAGTACCGCTATTCCCAACATCGGGAAAAACAGCCAATTCCATTGCACATCAGCATAATCCTGCCTAATCGCTAGTGCTCCCCAGATCAAGAAGAGCAACGCGGCTCCGACTTCCACTGTCGCCACTCCCCACCATTCGACTCCTCCGAAGGCGGCCACAGTAAAGGCAATGAGCGAGCAAACGCCGTAATGAATAATTCTCACTTCAACTCCCTTTGCGATTCTGTGGAAATCAATGTCAAAGAAACATCATCCAACCAGACTGTTCCTCCAAGTTTGTTGTCGAGTTTCGCGCTCGGCAGTCGTCGCAGAATGACTTCAAGCAAGTCCGTAGTTGGAGGGATTTGCAGAGTTGTTTCAGTTTGAATCCATGAATTGTTGCCTGTCAAACTCGGCGTCAGGACTTGCAGCTCCTCCGGATGGTGTGGATCTACGATCTGAATTCTAATGCCGCTGTCTGAAGTGATATTTTCAGTTCGCAGGAAGGCGCTAAAACGATATCGCTGCCCGGGATGAACCGCCACGATCTGAAACAAATGTTCGAAGTTCAAGTTTGATTGGTCGCTGAACTTTATTCGAAGCGCGCGTTTACCGGAGTGGACGATTTTGCTGTCGAAAGTAAGCGTGTAGTCCTCATCCTGCAAATTGCGCCAATCAAATCCCCCTTCTAGCAAAGTTTCTTCGAAACCACCATCGAAAATGAGTGACCCACTCGGTGCGGGGTCCCGTGCCCAGCCAGTTGCAAGCAAGGCTTGGCTCCAGACCCTCTTGGCATCCTCAACGCGATCCTCGCCAATCAGTTTGTCCACCAATGGCAGGCTTCTAGACATGGGGAACGACTGTCCGAGGCCGAGCAACCGGGACCATGAAACCAAAGCAGCGTATGTCTGCCCTTGCGATACAAAGTAATCTATGGAAGTCAGGTACGCTCGGGTGGTTTCCGGCAAGGCTTGATTAATAATCACCTTGGCGTCCGGATTCGATTCCGAGCACTCTGAGAGCGCTGTCGTTTCAAGATCCGGGTCATTTGTGATGGCGTGTCGGATTTCAGAGAATCCAGCTCTGGAGTCTCCCTGGCGCAGCAGGAAATTTCCGTAGCGCCAGGCAACTTCGGCGGAAAGTGGGTAATCATTCCGCGCAGCTTCAAAGGCTTTGCGAGCATTCGCCAAGTCCCGTCGGGATTCTTCAATGCTCGCAAGATTTAACTGGTATTCTGCGGATAAGGGATCGATCCTG